>JACQXL010000230.1:0-6251 GCA_016208805.1 Planctomycetota bacterium
GAAATGGGAAAAAGACCACCCGGAGAGTGTCATTCTGAGCCCGTAGGGCGAAGAATCTCGTCCCAAATACGCATAAAACGGAGATTCTTCACTCCGCTTCGCTCCGTTCAGAATGACAAAAGGGGCATTTCGCAAGAGTTCAGAAATTAGACACTGTTTTATCTGGACGAGAGGCGGCAATTTTTTTATCTATGCCGTTATGAAACCAAGCCACGGATTACACCGATTAGGACCAGTTATCATCTTGGCCTCGGCCTCCCGGAGACGCTCGCGGATACTGACCGAGTGCGGCATCGCGCACCGGGTAGTCGTAAGCAATGTTATGGAAATAATGATGCCACATAAAGGCGCTGGACCTAATGCGCTGGCCAATGCCTGCCTCAAGGCCCGGGCCGTTGCATCCGCCTACGCTAAATCTACGGCGGTCAAGGCGATATTCATTATCGGCGCGGATACGATAGTCCAATGCGGACGGAGACTATTCGGCAAGGCGCGCTCAAGACAGCAGTCCAAACAATTCCTGGAACAGTTCTCAGACAAAACAGTCCGGGTCTATACCGGCCTGTGCGTCATAGAAGGATGTACCGGTCGGGCAGTCAGCGCGGTTGACTGCTCCCAGGTCAGAGTCAAACGGCTCACGCCAAACCAGATTAACCGGTTTATGAAAGTCGCCGGACCGCACAACCTGGCCGGCGGATTTTCCATTGAAGGCCCGGGTGCTCTGATATTTGACGATGTCCGGGGCTCGTTCTATAACATACTCGGACTGCCGATGATGAAACTGGCGGAACTCTTCGCTAAACTGGACATAAACCTATTGGGTTTAGTAAACAGATTAAACTGATTTAACCGATTAATCTAAATCCGTTTTATCCGTTCAATCCGTTTACTCAAAAATAGTCCTGCATTGCCTTGACCGCCAGCGCTTTGTTCTGACCGGACATGGTCTGGATGGCGTTGACCGCGGCCCGGGCCGCGGCGATGTTAGTAATAAACGGGATGCCCATCTCCACGGCTAACCGCCGCATCCGGTAGCCGTCCCGCTGCGGGCCGCTCCCCTCGGTCGGCGTGTTGATAATCAGTTTGACCTTGCCTTCGCGCATCAGGCTGAGCGCGTTTGGGGTTTTCCGCTCGCTGATGCGCCAGATGGTTTCCACGTCTATGTGATAGTTCTTCAGGAACTGGGCCGTGCCGGCCGTGGCCATGATATCCAGTCCGATCTGTTTTAGTTTCCGGGCAATCGGGATAATCTTGTCCTTGTCGCCATCGCGCACGGTGATATAGACCGAACCGGTCATCGGGAGCGAGTTGCCGGCGGCCAGGAACGATTTGTAGTAGGCGTCGTCAAAGGTCTTGTCTATGCCCATGACCTCGCCGGTGGATTTCATTTCCGGGCCGAGGATGTAATCCACTCCGGGCAGTTTCTGGAACGGGAATACCGGCGCCTTGATGGCCGTGTGCTTGATGTTGATGCCGTAACAGCCGTTTTCCATGAAGATTTTGGTCCCGCCCGAGCGGATTCCCTGGTTTATGAGCGTGAGCAGTTCCTTGAGCGAGAACTGTTTATCGGGCGGCAAGAGCGGGGTTATCATCACCCGGGTGGCCAGTTTTGCCAGCGGGATATTAATCGCCTTGGAGACATAGGGCACGGTCCGGCTGGCCCGGGGGTTGGCCTCCAGGATATAGACCGTGTCGTCTTTGATGGCGAACTGGATATTGGTCAGCCCGACCACCTTGAGATTGAGCGCCAGCTCTCTGGTAATCTCCCTTATTTGTTTGATAATCCGTTCGGGCAGTGTCTGGGGCGGCAGGACGCAGATGGCATCGCCCGAATGAACGCCGGCCTCTTCGATATGCTCCATAATGCCGCCGATGAAGACATCGGTACCGTCGCAGACCGCATCCACGTCTATCTCGATGGCGTTGGTCAGGTATTTATCCACCAGAACGGGGTGCTGTTTTGACGCCTTGACCGCGCCGGTCATGTAGAATTCCAGTTCCTTTTCGTTGTGGACGATTTCCATTCCCCGGCCACCCAGGACATAGCTGGGCCGGACCAGGACCGGGTAGCCGATGCCGCTGGCAATCTCGCGCACCTGTTCAAATGAATAACCGGTGCCGGCCGGCGGCCGATAGATATTCAACCGGTTTAACAGCTCTTCAAACTTCTCGCGGTTCTCGGCGATATCTATCTGCTTGGCCTGCGTGCCCAGAATCTTGGTGGGTAAATCGGGCCGACGGTCAAGCTCGGCCTGCAGAGGGATGGCCAGGTTGACCGAGGTCTGGCCGCCGAACTGGAGGATGACACCGTCCGGCCGCTCGTGGTCTATGATATTAACCACATCCTCAAATGCGAGCGGTTCAAAGTAGAGCCGGTCCGAGATGTCGTAGTCGGTCGAGACGGTCTCGGGGTTGTTGTTGATGATAATGGCTTCCAATCCCTGCTCGCGCGCGGCCATGACCGCGTGGACCGAACAGTAGTCAAACTCTATGCCCTGCCCGATGCGGATAGGCCCGCTGCCCAGGACGAGAACCTTGGACATTGCGGATTGCGGATTGCGGATTGGGGAATTGGCCCCTGATAAATTCGCATTTCGCATTTCGTATTTCGCAATATCATTCTCATAGGTGGAATAGAAATATGGCGTGGCGGCATCAAACTCGGCCGCGCAGGTGTCAACCATCTTGTAATCGGGCAGGATGCCGAACTCTTTGCGCCGGGCACGCACCGGCAGTTCGTTGTCTATGCCCAGCAGATAGGCGATGTATTCGTCCGAGAACCCCAGCCGCTTGGCGGCATTCAGCGTTTCGCGGTCGAGAGCGGCGATAGTCTTTGCTTCGTCCTCTTTACGCGCTGATTGAATCACCTTTTCCGACTGGATAATATTCCATATCTTGTCTATGAAGAATTTGGTCCACTTGGTTAGGTCGCAGATGGTGGTGATGTTATAGCCTTGGCGGAGCGCCTCGGCAATCGCATAGAGCCGGTTATCGGTCGGCTCGACCAGTTCGCTGACCAACGCCTTGAGCGAGCCGGGGGTCAGTTCAAAGGCAATCCGATCCGTCTCCAGACTGCGGATGGCCTTGAAGAGCGCTTCTTCCACGGTCCGGCCGATGGCCATGACCTCGCCGGTGGATTTCATCTGCGTGCCGATACGTTTGTCAACGGTCCGGAATTTATCAAACGGCCAGCGCGGGATTTTCAGGACGACATAGTCCAGGGCCGGCTCGAACGAGGCGTAAGTTTTGCCGGTAATACTGTTAGGAATCTCGTCCAGGGTCATGCCCACGGCAATCTTGGCGGCGACCCGGGCAATCGGGTAGCCGGTCGCCTTTGATGCCAGGGCGGACGAGCGCGAGACGCGCGGGTTGACCTCAATCACACGGTAGTCGCAGGTTCGTCCTGAGGACAATTTGGACTCACTGTCCGAAGGGCCGGTGGCCGGATTGACCGCGAACTGGACATTACAACCGCCCTGGATATTCAGCGCCCGGATAATCTTGAGCGAGGCGTTGCGCAATAGCTGGTGGTCGCGGTCGGACAGGGTCTGGGCCGGCGCGATGACGATGCTTTCGCCCGTATGGATACCCATCGGGTCGAGGTTTTCCATGTTGCAGATGATGATGCAGTTGTTGTTCTTGTCGCGCATCACCTCGTATTCAAACTCCATCCAGCCGCTGACGCATTCCTCAACCAGGACCTGTTTGATGCGCGAGTAAAGCAGACCGCGCTCGACGATTTCAAGGAGTTCTTCATTATTGTGGGCGATGCCGCTGCCGCTGCCGCCGAAAGTATAGGCCGGCCGGATAATTACGGGCAGGCCGCCGATTTTGGTCACGGCCGCTTTGACCTCGGCCAGCGAATTGCAGGCGAAACTTTTCGGGATGGGTTCGTTGATGGATAACATCGTCTCGCGGAACAGGTCGCGGTCTTCGGAATCGGCAATGGCCTGGACCGGGGTGCCCAGCAACTCCACTCCGTATTTTTCCAGTATTCCCTTCTCGGCCAGTTCGGAGCAGAGGTTGAGCGCGGTCTGGCCGCCCATCCCGGAAAGGATGCCTTGGGGCCGTTCGGCCGCGATGATTTTCTCCACGATTTCAACCGTGAGCGGTTCAATATAAGTGCGGTCGGCTATCTCCAGGTCGGTCTGGATGGTGGCCGGATTGGAATTAGCCAGCACGACCGAGTAACCCTCTTCCTTGAGCGAACGGCAGGCCTGCGAGCCGGAGAAATCAAACTCAGCGGCCTGGCCGATGATAATCGGGCCCGAGCCGATAATCATTATCTTTTTGAGGTCGGTTCGTTTAGGCATAATTCTATGAAGTTATCAAATAGGTATTTACTATCCCACGGGCCGGGCGAGGCCTCGGGATGATACTGAACCGAGAATATGGGCAAGTCTTTATGCCGCATCGCCTCTACCGTGCCGTCGTTGACATTGATGCCGGTTATTTCCAGTTCCTTGGGACAGGACTTAGGGTCAACCGCAAAGCCGTGGTTTTGGGAAGTAATATAGACCTTGCCGTCCTGCAGGTTTTTAACGGGCTGATTGGCGCCGCGGTGGCCGAACTTAAGCTTATAGGTCTTGCCGCCGAAGGCCAGCACCAAAATCTGCTGGCCCAGGCAGATACCAAACATCGGGTATTTGCCGGCCAGTGCCTTGATAGTCTTGACCGTAGTCGCGATAATTTCAGGATGGGCCGGGTCGCCCGGACCGTTGGAAACGAGGATGCCGTCCGGTTTTATCTTGTCTATCTCCGCGGCGGAAATATTGTACGGCGCGCGTACCACCGAACAGCCGCGGGTAACCAGTTCACGGATGATATTATTCTTCACACCGCAATCTATAACGACCATAATTTTCTCCCGCATAAGTGCGGGACTGACTGCGGTCTTGCCGTTCTTTCGTTCTTCTGTTTTTTCGTTTACCAGCGCGGGCGTTGACACCTCACCGACCAGGTTGGTCGTATCCGGCGACGGGGTCTGACGGACGGTCTCCAGCAATTTCTTGGTGTCCGGCGCGGAGCCGGTATAGGTGGCGATAATTGATTTAAGCGTGCCGTATTGCCGGGTCTTGATGGTTAAAGCGCGGGTATCTATCTCGCTGATGCCGGGAATATCCTGCTCTTTGAGGAACCCGTCTATGGTTTTGGTTGCCAGACGGTGCGCCGGCAACGGACAGTATTCGCGGACGACAAAGCCCTCGGCCTGGATTTTATTCGACTGCCATTCCAGCGGCAAATGTCCGTTTTCGGGCATAGTGCAACCATAGTTGCCAATGAGCGGATAGGTCATCATCAGGATTTGGCCGTTGTAGGAGGGGTCGGTCAGGGCTTCCTGGTAGCCGGTCATTCCCGTATTGAAAACAAACTCTCCGAATGCTGATTTGTCAGCGGCGCCGAAACCTTTGCCGTGCAAGACGCTTCCGTCTTCTAAAACGATGAGTGCTTTCAAATTAAAGCACTTGAGTACAATATCGGTGAATGATTGTCAAGGAAAACACCTATTTATAGTGCGGCAGTTTGATCCCGACACTTCGGTGTCGGGACGAACTATACTGGGCTGACCCTAAAGATGGTACAGCCGATTCTCCTTTAGGATGGACCATAACGACCTTCGGTCTAACAGCCCAAGTATCAGTGACGGGATTCCGGACACCCGATATTTTAATTCATCGTCAGAGTTACCCAACGTCATCACATCAAATTTGCCCCAACTGGACAGGCAACCAACATTATACAATATGTAGTGTCCTTTGTCGGTATGGACATTATATAGATGGTCGCCGAATAGTTGCAACAGGTGCCGGAACGATTTTCCCTTGAGCCGTTCATCCGTAACGTCACGGGCCAGATAGTTTAACGGCGCCTCCTTCCCGAACAGCCGTTTATAAAAACTCATTGGAATGGACGTCCCGCCCCAACGGCCGTTGCATTCCACAAACCTGATTGCGTTATCTCCACATATAATCAGGTCAAATGAGCAACGGCCGACATAACCCAATTCCTGCAGGAATACACCCAACAATTGAGTCTTTGCAGTTATTTCGTTCTTAAGTTCATGAGTAAGACGCGCTGGTCGACTGCCGGCAAACACTTTGGTTTCGCCTTCCAGTAACTGCTCAAAGATTCCTTCTACAACCGGTTCACCCTGCCCGAGCGGAGGAATCCATAAGTGTGACGAAGGCGACGAAAGGACATTCGTATACCAACGGGAAACGCAAACCGGACTGCGTCCATCCCAGTTGAGT
>JACQXL010000230.1:6279-9202 GCA_016208805.1 Planctomycetota bacterium
AGTTGAGTTCCCAGAGTTTAGGCTTAATCAGCCGCGCTAATTCATCCGCGGACAATTTTACCAGGCGGTTGCTTTCAAGGGTCAGGTTACCCATAGCCGAGGCGTAGTTACGCATCTTGAGAGCCACGCAGTCATATAAACGGCTCATCTCCAATAGGTACGCGATAACTTCATCGTCATTATAGGCCATTCGGCTTTCTACGATGGCGTCATCACCCAACAGGGATTTGACTATGGCAGTGAATTCCGTCTTATCATTGACGAACTCGGCCAGATGGGGCGGCGGCGCAATGACCCTGACCAGACCCGGGCATAATTGGTCCAGCCGTCTGGCCAGCGACCAGACATCGCTTGAACCCATAAACGGGTGGATATTGAGCCCGCCGTGCTTGCGCGCGGCAGAGACCAATTTGCTCAATTGAGCCAAATCGTTCAACAGGTTACGGCTAATGCTCAATGGATGGTAACCGTGGCTGTTCACCTGGATAATCTCAGGTGCGCCCAGGTCGAGATACTTACGGTTATATCGTTCGTAGTCCTTATCCAGCGGATGCGTTACGGCTACGAAATCGCCGGTGCCGGCCCGCAGGCGCGCCCGCTGTTGATAGTATTCTATGCCAGTGATATCATCCAGATGCGGGATAGCGCCGAGGTCGTCCAGATACAACGTCGGATGGTCTGCGCCGTCGGTATCAGGCCAGTATTTACATATCTCGGTCTCTGTCCAGACGTGAGAATCTATACTATCCCGGGCTAAAAAGCGGGCTTTGGTGAATTCCGGTTCACTTACATTCATATGGTCGTTTCTCCGAATACCAGAATCTTGTTTTCCAGTTCCTGCTCGAGCATCGCATAGAATTCGTCAAAGAGCGCCTGTAATTGTACGCCCAGTGTTTGGTCGGCCACAATCCGTTGATAGTATTCGTCAAAAAGGAACGAGGGAATCTCCTTGACATTTTTACCGCCGGTCAGGTCTATGCGGTTGCGTAGGAATTCAACAAAGCGCTCATAGTAGGATAGGAGCGCGGTCGCCGGTTCGCCGGAGGCCTGCCAAAGCGTCAGCAGCGGTTCTTTTATCCATTTGTAGTAATGGAACAGGCTGACGTAAAATCCGAGTTCCTTGACAGCCAGGTAATCTTTTCGTCCGAAGGTGCGGTGATAGAGCAGTTTATGCGGCGCCTCCGTCTGGCAAAGGATGCCGTATTTGTCCTGGTTATTAAAGAACTCCGAACCGGGCAGGCACAGGAATTCGTGGATATACATAGAATGCGGCGACATACTGACCGCAAAGGCCAACGATTCCTTAAAGGTAGTCAGGCAGTCGCCGGGCAGGCCGATTATCAGACTGAACCAGATTCTGATATCCGGGTTAGATTCTTTTAGTTTCACTATATTCTGCCGGTAACGGGTCGGATTAAAGCGGCGGTTGATGCTTTTCAGGACAGTCGGCGACGAACTCTGCAAGCCAAAGGCGAATTCGTCCTCGCCGAACTGCGCGATTAAGTCGGTCGTTTCGTCATCCAATACCTCAGGGTTGACCTCAAATATCACCGGTATCCGGCGCCGATTATGGGCCAGAAGGAAATTCAGAATCGCCTTGCCTCTCTGCCTGTTTATCAGAATGTCGGAGTCGGTGATATAGATACGGCCGACGGACGGGTGATTGAGCATCCGGCTCAGTTCCGCAAAGACGCGTTCCAACTGATGAAACCTTACCCGACGTCCGCCCCAGGTGCAATAACGGCATCCGAATGGACAGCCGCGGCTGGTTTCAAATGTTATTGTCACCGGTTCTTTGACCGCCCCCAGATAGTTCAGATAATACGCACTGGAAAAAGACGAGGGTAAAACGGCTAATTCCACCGCAGCGGTCTTGGGGTTTTCTATGGTTGTCCCTGACTCGTTGCGATAAACCAAGGCCGGCACCTGAGACAGATTTAATCCGCCCACCTGGGAGAGCAGGAATTTAGTGAATGGTTCTTCCCCTTCGTCTTTCACGATATAATCAACAAACGGGTAACATTCCAGCAGGTATTTTGCCAGCCCGCTGGCTTCTGGCCCGCCCAGCAGGATTATTGCCTGTGGAAGTTTAGACTTAATAGCACGCGCCACTTGCATGCACTGGTGGATATTCCAGACATAACAAGAAAACCCGTAGACATCGGCCGGCCGCTGGCAGAGTCCATCCACGATGCCCTCCGCATTATCTGTATATAAAAATTGTTGCAGGTTGATTTCCACTGCCTGGCTTAAGGTCTTGTCCTGCCGGGCGAACTCGGCCAGAGAAACCAGCGCCGGCGACAAGTCGCGTTTAGGAAATGCCAGAGCGGCCAGTATAACCTTCAGGGTTTTGGTATCCATTTGTTCCTCCTTTCCTATTAAATCATCTCAAATAAAAAAGCCCGTTCCGATATAACATCGGAGCGGGCTTTTTAGGGCAATAAAAAACCCGCCGCCCGAAGGCAGCGGGTTTTAATGCAAACAAAGGCGTTACATACCGCTGCCTCCTCTAATGATAATTATAATGGACAGCATTATGTTTGACATTGAGTTTAATCTGTTTGCGGCCATTTTATTTCTCCGATAGAGAGGTGCTTTCGCCGGTTTTTTCCGGACCGAGCCGTTCTTCTATCTTCTTTTTCAGTTCGTCGGCCTGGGCTCTTCTGGATGTCGGGAAGGTATTGATGTGTTTATCCATCAAGCCCAGAATCCGGTTGCAGGTTTCCAGGACCGCATTATCGGCCGTGAGTTTACGTTTGATAGCTTCTTTCCCTTTTTCTTCTATTTCATCTTTACTGGGCGGCGGGTTCTTGAGCATCTGGTTAAGCAGGTTCTTGATAACCTCTACGCTGGCGACATTCTCGTTGATGCCGTCCTGGCAGAAGGCCTTGATTTCGTTGGTATCCTCATTAAGCATTTCCAG
>JACQXL010000231.1 GCA_016208805.1 Planctomycetota bacterium
ATGGTGATTGTGGCGACCATCTTCACCCAGAGTTCCACGACCTATCTGGTCGGCACCGACCGGCTGACGATATACAGCACGGCCCGGGCCGCGGTGGATTTGCTGGCGATGGACATGAACGGCTGTCTGCCCGTGGAAAACGACCAGCAGAGGTATGAGATGGGCGAGGAAAAGGTCGGCGCGCATATGGTAGATGCGCGCGATTGGATTTCATTCCGGGCCACCGCGCCGGTCAATAACGAGATGAAGGGTTGCGAGGTCAAATATTCACTGGTAGCGGAAACCGACCCTTCCATCATCGCCGAAGGCAGCGAGCAGGGTGTCGCCAAGACGGTCAGGACCAAACGACAACTCTATGTCCTCAGGCGCGAGACCAAGGACTTTGACGGCGTCGTCCTGGACAAGACCGACCTCTGCCACTATGTCCTTTCGTTCAACATAGAATGCTTTGACAGCACGGATAAGAAGTTCAAGCAACTCAACGAGCTAACTTTTACCTACCCGATAGGCGATGCCAACCCGACGGACGAGAAACTGCCCCGCGGCCTGCGGGTGACGCTCCGGGTCGTGGCCGGCGCGGCTGAAAGACAGGAACGGTTGATTACCCGCGTTATCTGGATACCGATGGGACAATAAAACCTAAATGACTAATGACGAATGTCTAATGCGGACTCTAAAAGAATAATATTCTTCGCTGATACCCATCTCAGCCCCGCCCAACCGGATAAAAGCAGATTTGTCATTGACTTTCTGCATCAACAGTCCCGTAACACCACCTTTTATATTCTGGGCGATTTCTTTGATATCTGGATTGGCCCGGCCCATATTAAACTGCCGGACTATGCGGAAATACTAAAGGAACTCAAGAAACTGACGGCCTCCGGCGTGGCCATTAACCTGATTCCGGGCAACCGGGATTATATGGTCGGCCCGGAATTAACCCGGGCCGCTGGTATAAAAGTTCTGCCACCTGTTTTTACGCTGGACACCGGACACATAAGACTAATACTCACGCACGGCGACCTGTTATGCACTAACGATACGCCATATCAAGGTTACCGGCGATTATTGCAGAGCCGGATAGTTAAATCAGTCGGCAAATCACTGCCCGGCCCGGTCGGCCGAACGCTTGGCAAGGGGTTGCGCCGTAACTTCAGCACTCCCAAGTCGGAATATAAAATCCTGCCGGGGAAAAACATAGTTCGGCTGCCTGTGAAGTTGCAGCCGACTATACCCGGCAGTAATTCGCCCTGCTCAAACTGCCGGAGTATCGTAATCGCCACAGCCAAACGATATCTCACAGGATGTGATGCCATCATCTGCGGGCATATCCACAGGCACAGCCAGACAAGATTTGGCGATAAACAACTCTTTGTGGTCGGGGACTGGGACCTGTCTGCCGCCCGCCTGCGGAACGGGCAGGTCGCACAGGCAGGAAAGAAACCGTCCTGGGTGGAATATACACCTACAGATGGTCTGCTGTTAAAGTAACACCGCAAAGACCTTACCACAAAGACACTAAAACCACACACCCCTAAATCCCCTCTTGGTAGAGGGGACTTATTCCCCTCTTGAGAGGGGGTAGGGGGTGTGTCGGTCAGTCATCTAATGTAGCCCATCAGGTAAAGTTCCGCCGCGGTTGTTACCCCATCTCTATAGACCGATGTTACAAACTTGCGATTAGCATCCAGCGGCACTAACACGTTCAGATAATTCGTAAAGTCTTTCTGTGCGGTGTCTAACCGATACAGTGGTGCCGGGTCAACGGTCTATCTGCTTAATCACGCTATAGGCGGGACAAGTTCCGTTTACCCTAAAATCACGCGATTCCGCCCCATTTTTAGGCCGGAAACGACCGTTTTTCGCCCGGTCTCTTTTCCTAACACATTATAAATCAACCCCTTACAAGGAGAGGGGGGATACCCCACCCCCCTCCCCTTTACCCCTCACCCATATAATCAAAGGAAGCGCTATTTTTAATATAACCAGACGGCACTTTTAATCAAAACAGACGCCACCCCTTGTAAACTTACTAAAACATATAGTATATAAGGGACGGCATTAGTTATTAACACAGACCGTATCGGTTTGCTAATCTCTACGGTGTGTCCGAAAATCTTAATGTAGGGAGATAAGGGGTATAAAACAAACGGTTTTAGGTGAGCCCTCAAACTCCTGCAAAACAGGGGGCGAGTAGATGGCGTATAAGGGTCAAGTAGACGCGTTGTAGGGGGCAAGTATCCGTGTCATAGAGGTCAAGTAGTTGGCGCATAGGGGGCAAGTATCCGTGTCATAGGGGTCAAGTAGTTGGCGCATAGGGGGCAAGTATCCGTGTCATAGGGGTCAAGTAGATGGCGTATAGGGGTCAAGTATGCGTGTTATAGAGGTCAAATATGCGTGTCGTAGAGGTCAAGTAGATGGCGTATAGACGGGGAGCATACGCCAAGCAGACGGGGAGTATTTGCCAGATAGACAGCGAGTATTTGACGTATACTCCATATTTACGACCCTACCTCCCACCCCCTACCACCCTACCTACCCCCCCCCTTGTCTGTTACGGTTCAGGATATGCCGATTTTCTGAAAACACCGCCCCGCATACCAGACAAATCAAGCATTCCGCTGGGGCGGGACTGTCCCGCGTCCCTGTCGGTTAACTAACTTGAATAATCCCGTAATCCCGCCCTGTTTGGCACACCAACTGCTCCAACGATACCTTTTATAATCAGAACCATATTTGTTTTGCATATAATTCGTTGCACGTTTAATCGCTTCATTCGAGCCTGTCTTTTCCAATAGTTCAAGATAGCGAGATTTAGCATGTTTTTCGAATTCTATATAGGTATCACCAAGTGAAGAATCTTGACAAATAGCTTGAAGTGAGACATCCAACTCTAAACAACATCTTGCAAGGGTATAACAATCCGCAATCTCCTTTTGATTCCTAATATGATGTAGCGAACGAACAGCGGTAGAATATCTGACCCAAATAAAAAAAGCCGCTTTTTTTTGATTTGATGTGCATCTGGCATATATTTTTGCAAACCATTTTTTGACACAGGCATCAATACGACTATGTAATTGATCTTTATTATCTTGAATAAGCGATAATTGACGTTGAGTGGATATAATCATTAATTGTCATTCACCGGTATATAGACTTCGTTAGTTCCTATGTATAAGAAATTAATATCTATTCCTCCTATAACATAAATCTTATTATTAACTACACCCGCCGTACAACCGGACCTTATTGATGGAATATCTGTTTTATAGTCCCATTGATCGGTTAGTGGATTATAAATCTTATTATTTTGTGTAGGGTCACCGTAATATTTACCGCTTGATGTGTAAATCATATTATTAACAACCCCAATAGGAAAATACGCTATGGCTATAGTAGTAGTGCGGGAATACCAAATATTTAAGTCAAGGTCATACATTTCATTAGAACCTAAATAATTAAATGTATTCGGACCATCAAGCCCTCCTATAGCATAGATTCGGTAATTAGATGACCCAACATCTGCAACAGCGACAGAGTGATAGGCTCTTTTAGTAGGCATGTCTGCCCCAGTAGTCCAGGTATCGCTTGCTGGATTATATATTAATAACGATTGGTAGTAATTTGTCCCGTCATATCCACCAGTGACATATATCTTGTTGTTTATCACACCTGCAGCGATTCCACTTCTTGATACAGGCATGGGGGTTTTGGAAATCCATGCGTCGGAAATAGGGTCGTATTCTTCAACCGTGGGAAGATGGTTAATACCATTATATCCGCCAATAGCATAAATCTTGTCATTTACTACGCCAACTGCCAATGCACTTCGTGTGGTAGGCATATTTGCTTTGGGGATCCATGTATCCGTTGAAGGATTATATTCTTCGTTTGTTGCAAGATGACCACTTGCATTTAGACCACCTATACAATATATTTTATTATTAACTACTCCGCCTGCTAAATACGCCCTGGGTGTAGACATAGACGTCTTGGTCATCCATTTTGGCAAATAAGTATACGCTTCATTAGACCCTATACTTACCCGATGGCTGTTATAGGCGTAAACCTTGTAGTAAAATGCATCTGTTCCGGAAATTCCCGTATGAGTATATACGGTAGTATTTGCGTTTACGGTAGCAAGTTGTTTATAATAAATATCACTTGTAGTAGCATAAATAATTCCGAAATTCGTTTCGCTATCTGAATTATCAGTCCACGTAAGTCTTATCTGTGAATCAGATATCGCGGTGGCTGTTAAATTAGAAGGTGTGCTTGGTATTAGGGAATCATATACCTCATTAGACCATCCGCTATTTCCGGAGGAATTATACGCCCTAATTTTATAAGAATATGTATCTGAACCTGATAAACCACTATGATAATATGTTGTTGTATTTGCACTTACCTTAGCAAGTTCGGAATAATATATGTTACTGGTCGTTGCATACATTATTTGGAATCCTGACTCAACG
>JACQXL010000227.1 GCA_016208805.1 Planctomycetota bacterium
GACGGCGCCGACAGCCGGGTCAGGCGCTGATGTTTGTGCCGGCGGACCGCTACTGCCGGTGTCCGGTTCTTCAACCGGCGCGGGAGTGCTGCTGCCGGTATCTTTATCTTTATCCTTATGGCACAGCCCGCCGTAGCCGGTGACCAGCAAAACGAGTAATAATATCAGAAAACCTAATCTGGACTGTTTCATAATAACACCTCCTGTTTTGTATAGTTGACAAGACGGTCGGCGTGGAAGAAATAGAGTTCTTTGGCATGGGGCGGCGACCAGTAGAGCCATTCTTCGTTATCGGCCGAGGTATGGTATTTGAGGAGCGGGTCGCCCCGGATGTTCAAGATATCCCTGGCGCTCAAAGAAAGGTGTAACCGAACCCTTGAGCCGTATTTTAACGTTTTCATATCTATTAATAAGTAAACGGATTTAACGGATAAAACTGACACGAAGTGTCATTCTGAGCGCAAGCGAAGAATCTCGAATTATTAGGATTAGACCCTTCGCATTGCTCAGGGTGACCGCTACGGCGGTCATCCGTTCAATCCGCTTACTATATACATGCAAATACCGTGCCACATTCAGGCCCAAAAGCGGGAAAAACTCATATTTAGATAATTCACGGTGTCCAATCCCGCCTCGGCGGGATGTCATTCTGAACGGAGCGAAGTGAAGAATCTCAAGTTTTATGCGGTTTTGAAGGGATGAGATTCTTCGGCTAACGCCTCAGAATGACACTTTTTGGACACCCTGAATATCTTATAAATTAAGCGGTTATGAGATACGGTTCAAATAACGGCTTTGAGGATGCGGGATGACTATGAGACAAAATGTCGCAGGTGTGACATTTAAGGCACACTGGTCGGCCCGGACCGGGGCGTCAGGTGAAGTGTATTTTAAGATGTTTTAAGCGCCGGTAAAATTGCCGCCGGGCATAACCTAACGACCGGGCGGTCAGGGCAATGTTGCCTTTATGTATGGTGAGCGACTCCGTAATGATTTTCCGTTCGTATTCGGCCAACAACTCTGTAGCCCGAAGCGGACCTTTTAGCGGCGGCGGGCCGGATGGAATATACCGGCGGATGGTTACGGAGAGCATATCACCGGTTACGGTCTTTACATCCGGATGCAGGGTGCAAAGACGTTTTATCTCGTTTTCCAGTTCCCGGACATTACCGGGCCAGTCATAGTTGACCAGGAGTTCAATTGCGGATTGTCCCGCCGAGGCGGGACGAATTTCAGATTGTGCATATTTCTTGAGGAAGTGCCGGACTAACAGTGGAATATCCTCTTTTCTTTCGGATAAAACCGGCAGGTTAATCACTAAGGTATTGATGCGGTAATAGAGGTCCGGCCGGAAAGATTTTTGTCTGACCAGTTCGTCCAGTGACTGGTTGGTGGCCAGGATAAAACGGACATCAACCGGCAGGGATTTTTCCGAGCCGACCGGCCAGACCAGTTTTTCTTCCAAGATACGCAGGAGTTTCTGTTGCATTGACAGAGACATATTACCGACTTCGTCTATGAAGAGCGTGCCACCTGAAGCCAGTTCCAGATATCCTTTTTTGTTGGCCCGGGCGTCGGTAAATGCGCCTTTTGCATAACCGAAGAGTTCACTTTCTAAAAGCGTTTCCGGAACGGCGCCACAATTAATAATCAGATATGGTTTATTATTCCGGCGGCTGGTCTGGTGGATGGCCCGGGCAATTAGTTCCTTGCCTGTGCCGGTGGCGCCCTGAATCAGGACCGGCAAGTCGCTGGGCGCAATCTTTTCTACGAGTTGAAAAATCTCGTGTATCGCCATAGACTGCCCGACAATGACATCCTTATATGTAGATGTCTCGTAGCGGTGGTTGAGTCCATCCGTCAGGGCAGCCGGGGCAGATTTAATCGTGGTGGGCGGAGTCCGCCGGGCGAGTTGTAAGTCGGCATAGAGGCGCTCAAATTCCCGTTTTTTTTCATAGAACCAGAGAATCTCCAACGTTTTTATCATCGGTTTGATTTGGCGCTCTATTGCTTCTGCCTTAAGAGGCATATTCTTAAGCCGGTAGCACATACCTAAAAGCAGGGCTGACTCACAGGTCAGACTATTAAATTTTAGTCGGGTTGCCTCTTTGGAGAGCGCTTCTAAAATCCGGATGGACTCTTCTAATCTGTTCCGGAGGATACAAATTACGGCCAGGTGTATCTGGGCTTCTTCTATGGCGCCCGGTGCGGGATGATAGAGTTGACTGATTTTGATGCAGTTCTGAAATGCCTGATAGGCCTTGTCATATTCTTTCTGGGCGAGCAGATATTCTCCTTTGAGGTGGTTATAATCCAGGACGACAACCGCCATAGGAACTGACGGCACCAGCGGCGGTATTTCTTTTTCAACAATCTGCCCAACCCGGGCGAGTTCATTTTTATACAAATAACAATATGCCAGACCCATCAGATTAGTAATATACATTCGTTTGTTCATCGGCGGGATAGCATCGCCATATTTTTCATAATATTGCGCCACCTTCTCAAAGCAGTTTAATGCCTGGGCAATATTTCGCGTCGCCAGAAATTGGCTGCCCATCTGGGACGAGATATTGGCAACATAGGCCGGCCCAAGATTGTTTTTAAGCGCAATTAAAGAAGCATCGTGGAGCACATCTAACGCACGGGAATATCTTGCGCATGCATAGTAGGCCAAACCTAATTTAGTATATAAGTGGTATTTATCAAGCGCCGTGCCGGGCAGGCAGTGAAGTTTCTTGAGGGCGGTTTCGCCGTAACGTATTGCCAGGGCGTAGTCGTGCTTGGATAAGGCGGCATTGACTAAATCCAGATAATAGGATAATGCCTGTACGGGTATAAACGGCTGGCGTTTCATATCCTCTCTTAACCCCGCTCTTTCTGGCGGAAAGAGCGGGGTACGCGGCGCATTGCTGGACAAATGGTTCAGCCCACCTCGTTGTAGATTCTCGCCCGGAAGTCAATCCCTAATTCTCTGGCAATGCCTTCGTATTTCTCGCCTGACACACCGGGCCGCAGAACCGTCGTAATCTGGACATACGGCAGGTCTTGTTTGGCATCTTTAATGAATTCTATGACCTTATCAAATGTAATCTCGCCGAATTGCGGACGGCAGGTCTTTTCGTAATCCTTCGGGTTGTCGGCATTGAGACTGACCGAAACCGTATCCACCAGTCCTTTTAACTCCGGGCAGATGTTGCGCTGGTGAATCAGGTTGCCGTGGCCGTTGGTAGTAAGACGGATATGAATATTATATTTCTTCTTGAGGTGGCCGGCCACCGCCTTGATTACATCCAGCCGCAGGGTCGGCTCGCCATAACCGCAAAAAACCACCTCTTTGTATCTGGTCGTTACATCGGCCGGGATTATCCGGATAATCTCCTCGGTCGTCGGCTCCTGCTTAAGTCGCAGGTTATGACCTTTAACATAATCAGTAAAGTGTGTTACGCAGAAAAAGCATTGCGAGGTGCAACGGTTGGTCACATTAAGATATAAAGAACTCCGAATCGGGTAAGCAATCTCGCCGTTGGCAGGTAGTTCTTTCAGACCGAACAGGCGCAGCGCATTAAGGTTGGTGATTCTGGAGATATCTTCCTTGGAAAGCCCGTAGATTTTGGAAAATTCTTCCATGCAATATGACAGGAATGACGGCTCGTTCCGCTGTCCGCGTTTTGTCTGCGGCGCCAGAAACGGGCAATCAGTCTCAAGCAAAAGCGATTCCACCGCTATTTGTTTTAGCACTTTCCTCAGGCCATCCGCATTGGGATAGGTGACAGGACCGCCGACCGAAATCCTTCCCTGGCGTGCAGGATAAACGGCTTGCCTGACTCCTTTGCCAGGTTAAGATGCCTGACAAATAATTCTTTCTGTGCCTCTATCGGACTGTAATCCTTATGCATATCAAGCCCGGTCTCGCCTATCGCCACGACTTTATCGTCCTTGACCAATGTCTTGAATTCCTCCCATTCCTCTTCGGTAACCTTGTGCGCGTTATGCGGATGAATTCCGATAGCCGCATATATCTGGGCGTAGCGGTGGGCCAGCGCGATGGCCTTGCGGGATGATTCCAGATCGGTGCCAACCGTGATGATATATTCAATCCCGCTCTCGTTGGCGCGGTTGAGCACATCGGGCAGGTCGTCCTTAAACTCAGGAAAATCAAGATGGGCGTGAGTGTCTATCATTATTCTCGGTTATCGGTTGATTAATGGTGGAGGTGAGGGGAGTTGAACCCCTGACCTTGTGAATGCCATTCACACGCTCTACCAATTGAGCTACACCCCCATTAGAGTTTGTTAGAGCGTAGCGAGTTACAAACTCTTATGCCCCGCTGAATAGCGGGGCGCTACACTCTTCCTGCATAGTATGACTTTAAACTATTCTTTATTTATTGTCAAACTTTTTAGATATGTTATTAATCAATCCTTATACCTTGGTCGGAAAAAGGAGTTATCATATATTATGGCCCGAGACCTCACTGCCCCGGAAAGACGGGCCGGCTTGAATTTAGCCATCTGGGAAGGTGTCTTTGCTACGATTCACGGCGCCCTGGCCGGTGGCCTTTTTGTATTCCGCTATGTGGAATATGCCGGCGGCACTTATATTCATTTTGCCCTTCTGGGCGCCATTCCACCACTTGCGGCCCTGACCCAATTATTATCTGCATACTGGCTCCAATTCCTGTCATCGCGTAAATCATTCACCTTCATCACGGCTGGTATCGCCCGCTTGTCATGGATTCCGATTATATTATTACCGTTCCTGTTTATTAAAAGCACCATCCTGACTGTCTTTTTTATAATTTATGCGGTTGCATTATTAATTGGCTCAATGGCCGGCAACGCCTGGACATCCTGGATGTCCGACTTAGTACCTTCGTCATTACAGGGCCGGTTCTTCAGCCGGAGAAATCTAGTTGCTACCTTTGCTGTATATATTGGATTAGCCGGCGGTATCTTCCTGGATAAAAGCCAATCCATCAGTAAGTTTATCAACCGTTTCATCCCGCCTACTCCGAGCCTGTCAAACGATGAACGTCTTCAATTCATCGCCCTAGGACTGTTATTTATGGTCAGTCTTTTCGGTGCGGTAATGTCGCAGATATATTTATGGCGCCAGCCGGAGCCAACTTTTACCAGACCTGATAGATCCCGCAAAATAAAGTCCATATTCCAATATATCAAAGTCACATTAGCCGATAAGAACTTCAGGTATTTCATCATCTTGATATGCATCTGGAATATCGTTAACAGTATATCGGGACCATTCTGGATGCCCTACCGGATGAAATATCTTCAGATGAGCAATACCGCTATAGGCATCTGCGATTATGCGCTCGGCCCGACTACCGCCATACTGGCACTCTTGGTCTGGGGTAAAATCATAGACCGATTCGGCAATAAACCGGTTATGATATTCACCATATTTGTGGGCAGTTTCCACCCGTTATATTATATCGTCTCCACGCCCGATTTTACCGCCCTGATATATCTGGATGCGATTTCCAGCGGTCTGATGTGGTCCGGTGTCGGCGTCGCACTCTTTAAATATATGCTGGCCTCGGCGCCGGCTGAATCCAAAGAAATGTATTTTGCTGTCTTTACGGTCATAACCGGACTGGTTTACGTTCCGCTCTTATTATTCGCCGGCTGGTTTGCCGATGCCTTTCCCGATGTGCATTTAGGAGAATTAAATCTTATCCAAATAGTATTCTTGCTGGTCTCTACTGGCCGGTTCATATTCCTGATACCGCTCAGCCGGATATCAGAACCGACCAGTAAACCCATAGAAATTATGCTCCCGAATCTCGTAGCCCAGGTCAGGGAAACATTTGATTTGACCAAACTACTGCCTTTTCTTGCTTCCAAAGATAATAATGATAAACTGGAACCCAAATGATAGAAATCACCTTCCTCGGCTCGGGCACCGGCATACCTGATGTCCGGCGCGCCTCGCCCGGGATACTGGTCAAAAGCAACAACAACTATATCCTGATGGACTCCGGCCCGGGCGCATTACGACAACTGGCTAAACTCAAACTCAACTCAAACCGGATAGGCTACATTCTCTATACCCATCTCCACCCTGACCATACGACTGATTTGATTGCCTTTCTGTTCAGCGCCAGATATCAGATACTGCCCGCCAGCCCTAAAGATACGTTCACAGCCGCAACACAACGGTTTATCCAGACGCATAAACGCGGCTTCAGAACTGCCCCATTAACCATCATCGGCCCCAAAGGACTCAAGAAATTCTACCGTCAACTTATGACTTTGTACGGCCCCTGGCTAAAACCGGTTTCATACAAATTAACCATCAGGGAAGTCCTTGACTCGTCATTCAAGATAGGCGATTTGCGGATAGCGTCAGTCCAGATGCAGCACCAAAAGTTCAGCGTCGGCTACCGGCTGACCACCCCGTCCAATAGGTCCGTGGCCTATTCAGGTGATACCGAATATTGCCCGGGCGTGGTCAAACTCGCCCGTAACGCCGATATCCTGATAACCGAATGCTCGGCGCCGGACGAAGTCCCGATGCCCTATCACCTGACGCCGTCTGCCATCGCCCGGATTATGGCCGAATCCGGCGCGCGAAGTCGCAACGGAGTCCCGATTATTTCGGGGAGAAAGGTCATCCTCACCCACCTCTATCCGCTCTGCGCCGAACACGATATCGTCAAACAGGTGAAACGGAATTGGCCCGGCCCTGTCAAACTCGCCGCCGACCTGATGCGCTTCCGCCTGTAAAAGAATGCTTGACATCATCTCTGAAATATTGTATATAGATTAATCCTTAATAACCTAAAACCAATTCTAAAGTAGACCGATAAACCGCCCGTACGGGTGCTTAATCCGTTTACTACAGGAGGCGAATATGGCAAAAGAGATATATTTCGATGACAAGGCCCGTATGGCCATCAAGAGCGGCATCACCAAATCGGCCCGGGCGGTGAAATACACCTTCGGCCCGGGCGGCCGGAGCGCTTTAATCGACCGCGGCTGGGGCAGCCCAACCGTCACCCGCGACGGCGCCAGCGTCATTAACGAAATAGAACTGACCAACCCCTACGAAAACCTGGGCGCACAGATGGTTAAAGAAGCCGCCTCCAAGACCAACGATAACACCGGCGACGGCTCCACCACCACTTCAGTCCTGGTCGAAGCCATCTTCGCCGAAGGCCTCAAATACGTCACCGCCGGCGCCAATGCCATGGCCGTCGCGCGCGGCATCAGGAAATCGGTTGAATATATCACCGGGGAACTCAAAAAGATTGCCAAACCGGCAGACTCCAACGACATCATCCAACAGGTCGCGGCTATCGCCGCATCCAACGACCAATCCATCGGCTCGCTGGTCGCCCTGGCCATGGCCAAGGCAACAAAGGAAGGCGTGGTCACCATAGAGGAAGGCAAAGGCTTTGAGACCGATGTCAAGGTAGTTGAGGGAATGCAGTTTGACCGAGGCTATATCTCGCCTTATTTCGTCAATAAGCAGGAAACAATGGAGTCCGTCTTTGACGAACCGTATATCCTGATTCTCGAAGACAAACTCGCCAACGCCCAGGAACTGATTCCTCTGATGGAAAAACTGTCCAAAGAGAAGGCGTCATTAGTCATTATCGCCGAAGAAGTTGAAGGCGATGCCCTGTCCCTCCTGGTCGTCAACAAGGTCAAACGCATCCTCAACTGCGCCGCGGTCAAGGCGCCCGGCTACGGCGACAGCCGCAAGGATATGCACGAAGACATCGCCGTCATGACCGGCGGCAAAGCCGTATTCAAGGACCTGGGCACCGACCTCAAAAAAATAGACATGGAATCCTTAGGCCGCGCCAAGAAGGTGGTCATAGATTCCGAGAACACCACCATCGTTGAAGGCGCCGGTTTGACCAAGTCAATCAAGGCGCGCACCGAAAAGATAAGGGCCGAGATAAAAAGAACCGACTCCGATTACGACCGCGAGAAACTGCAGGAACGGCTGGCCCGCTTCGCCGGCGGCCTGGCTCAGATTAATGTCGGCGCGGCTACCGAGACCGAACTGAAAGAAAAGAAAGACCGCACCGAATCAGCCCTGGCCGCGGTCAAGGCCGCCATTGATGAAGGCGTCGTTCCGGGCGGCGGCGTAACTCTGGTCCGGCTGACCGATACGTTGGAAAAACTCAAGATTGAAGGCGATGAGAAATTCGGCGTTGATATCGTCCGCCGGGCGCTGGAGATACCCTTCCGGCAGCTGGCCGAAAACGCCGGATATGACCCGTCCACTGCCCTGCGAAACGTAAAATCATCCGATAAACCCAACTACGGATTTGACGTCCGGACCGGCGAATACACCGACCTGGCCAAACGCGGAATCCTCGACCCGGTCAAGGTCATCCGAACCGCACTGCAGAACGCATCATCCGTAGCCGAACTACTCCTGACCACCAACGCCGCGGTGATTGAGATTAAGGAAGAAGGCGGAGACAAGATGCCCCCTATGCCCCCGGGTGGAATGGGCGGGATGGGAGGCATGGGCGGAATGGGTGGCATGGGCGGAATGATGGGAATGTAAGCTAGTAAGGAGATAAAATTATGCAGAAACAACTAATGTTTGACGACGAAGCCCGTCACAAGATTCTGGCCGGCTCCAAGGCGATGTTTGATACCATCCGGACAACGCTCGGCCCGACCGGCCGAAACGTCCTGATTGACAAATCATTCGGCAACCCCGAAGTCGTCAAGGACGGCAACACCATCTCCAAGGAGATAGAACTGCCCGACCCGTTTGAGAATATGGGCGCCAAGATGGTGGCCGAGGCGTCATCCAAGACATCCGACGTGGTCGGCGACGGCACCGCCACCGCGGCCATCCTGACCCATACGCTCTACGAAAAGGGCTTGAAATATATCACCGCCGGCGCCAACCCGGTCAGCATCAAGAAAGGCATTGAGCGCGCCACCCAGACCGTGGTTGACAATCTCAAGGATATGAGCGTCCCGGTCAAGAATAAATCCGATTACGAACACATCGCCGCCATCTCGGCCAATTATAACCAGACCATCGGCGCGATGATTGCCGATGCCATGGACAAGGTCGGCAAGGAAGGCGTGATTACCGTGGAAGAAGGCAAGGCCCGGGAAACGGTCCTGGAATTCACCGACGGCCTGATGTTTGACAAGGGCTACATCTCGCCCTATTTCATCACCGACCCGGACAAACTCACCTGCGTGCTCAACGACCCCTACATCCTGCTCTACGAGAAAAAGATTACCAATATCCAGGAGATGGTGCCGCTGCTGGAAAGCGTCGTCCAGGTCGGCGCGTCGCTGTTGATTATCGCCGAAGAGGTGGAAAACGAGGCGCTGACCACGTTGGTGATGAACCGACTCCAGGGCGTGCTCAAGTGCTGCGCTGTCAAGGCCCCAGCATTCGGCGACCGCAAGAAATCTATGATGGAAGACATCGCCGTCGTCACCAGCGGCAAGGCGTTCTTAGAAGATTTAGGCGTCAAACTGGAAGACATCAAACTCAACGACCTGGGCCGGGCCAAGTCCGTTAAAATAGACAAAGACAACACTACTATCATCGGCGGCGCGGGCAAGAAGTCCGCCATTGACACCCGTATCAACCAGATTCGGCATCAGATTAAGGCGACCACATCTAACTACGACAAGGAAAAATTTGAAGAGCGGCTGGCCAAGCTGGCCGGCGGCGTGGCCATCATCCGGGTCGGCGCCACGACCGAGACCGAGCTCAAGGACAGGAAATCGCTGATACAGAACGCGGTCAATTCAACCAAGGCGGCCCGCGACGAAGGCATCGTCCCGGGCGGCGGCATCGCGTACCTCAAGACCGCGTCCGTGCTGGCTAAACTGGAAAAGGACACCGAAGACACGGACGAGAAATTCGGCATCCGCATCGTGGCCGAGGCGCTGGAAACACCGCTCAAGCAGATTGCCCACAACACCGGCCAGGACGGCTCTATGGTCGTGGCCGAGGTCAAGGAGCGCAACGTCGCGGGTAAGGAACATACCGGCTTTGACGCGGCTACCGGCGAGTTCGTGGATATGATTAAAAAAGGCATCGTTGACCCGACCAAGATGCTCCGGACCGCGTTGCAGAACGCGGCATCTATTGCCGGGTTGATGCTGGCCTCCCGGACGCTCATAACCGAACTCAAGGACAGCAAGGAAAAGATTACCGGCAGTGTTAGGTAGGACCAAAATGACTAATGTCTAATGACGAAAGAAATCTTAAAGCACCAATGTCTAAATTTAGGCATTAGGGTTTCGTCATTCCTTCGTCATTGAGATTTCGTCATTAGTCATTAAGGTTACCTCACATACCCCACTAAGAGCCTATCCGAAAACCTTGATACCAGCACCGCGATACGTAATTAAACCACAGACAAAATGAAGTAATCCAATATAATTCTCCGCTTTCTTTTCCCAACGAATAAGGATACGGCGAAACCGA
>JACQXL010000236.1 GCA_016208805.1 Planctomycetota bacterium
CCTGGGCGGCCGAACTGGCCCAGATGGAGATTCCCCAGACACTGGCCCTGGCATTTCTGGCCTTAATTGCCGTGGTTCCAGAATATGCCGTAGATATTTATTTCGCCTGGACCGCCGGTATAAACGAGCAATATATCCATTACGCAACTGCCAATATGACCGGTGCCAACCGGTTGCTTATCGGCTTCGGTTGGCCGGTGGTTCTTTTTACATACTATTTCGCCACCCGCAAGCACCATATTGAACTTGAGGCGACCCACCGGATAGAATTATTAGCCCTCCTGGCCGCCACATTTTATTCGTTTGTCATACCGATTAAACAGAACATTTCCTTGATAGATTCCGTGATACTACTGGCGATATTTGTTTTCTATATTACGGCGGCGGCAAAGACGCATCACGAGGATCCGGAATTGGAAGGCCCGGTCGAATTGTTCAGCAGAGGTTCAAGGATTTACCGATGTCTTGTTACCATCCTGTTTTTTGTGTTGTCCGGTTACACGATTTATATCTCGGCCAAGCCATTCGCCGAAGGTCTTTTAGCCAGCGGTCGGGCCTGGGAGATAAACGAGTTTATCCTGGTGCAGTGGTTGGCGCCGCTGGCATCGGAATCTCCAGAGTTTATTGTGGCAATTATCTTTGCAAGCAGGGCAATGGCCGGGGCTTCGCTAGGAACACTGATTTCATCCAAGGTTAACCAGTGGACTCTTCTGATAGCGTCCCTGCCGATTGCTTTTACATTAGGTGGCGGCACGATAATGGGAATGAAACTTGACGGCCGCCAGGTGGAGGAAATATTCTTGACGGCCGGCCAGTCGCTCTTTGCGATTTTCGTCCTGTCAAATTTCAAGTTCTCTATACTGGAGGCGCTGGTATTGATGGTGTTATTTTCCACCCAGTTGGTGATTCCTCTGATTTTACCTGTATTATTACCGGATATGCCAGCGGCGCAACTGGAAGGGATTGAGATAAAAGCGCGACTGACCTACGGCGGGTTATATGTAGCGTTATCAACTTTTATGATTATGCTCTCGCATAATCGGCGTAACGCAATTCTATGCCTTATCAGCCCGAAGCGGAATAACAGGCCTATTTAATCGCTTCCAGTTCCTTGACCCGTTCTTCTTTTAGTTGGCCGTCATCGGTCCAGTTGTGGAGTTCGTAATATCGGGCCAGCGCTTTGGCGAACTCAGCGCGGTCAATGTGATGGCCTTTGACCAGTTTTAACGGCATCGGGTCGTCAAAATAGCGTTTGGGTACCACATCATCCGCCATCGTGATGCCTTCCCGCAGGTTGAACATTCGTTCCATGTCAATCACCCGCCGGCCGACCTCTGGCAACTCTTTTTCGTCCATCTCCCAGCCGGTGGCCGTATAAATGAGTTGTTTGAAGTGTTCGTAGTCAAGGAAACGGGGACTATTGAATCCGTGGCAGATGAATTTACAGACGCCCAGCGAATCTATTACGGCAAAGATATGCTCCGAGAAGTAAACGGTTTTCTCTTTCTCGTCAAATACGGTCGGGTCCTGCACCTTGGTGCCGTAGATGCGCTGGCGGACTTCGGGCGGGAGTTTGAAGAATATCTCCAGCGTCGGCCGAGAACGGAGGTGATCCGCGCCTCTGGACGAGGTGGCAATGCCCAGGGCGAACGCTTTCATATACCTGACATCGTGCGGGTCGCTCTGGGGCAGTCCTTTTACGGCGATGAGGTAATCCTTGGACTCTTTGCCGAATATCTTGACCGCCTGCGTGCTCTCAGCCAGCGTGTTGCCGAATCCTTCGCGTCTGGAAATCATCCTGAGCAGTTTCTTGGAGAGTTCCAAATCGCCGAAGCGCAGTTCCAGCCCGCCGGTGGTTTCCTTATTGATGATACCGCGCTCAAACAGTTCATAAGCCCAGGCCAGAATCGTGCCGGCGGATGAAATATCCAACCCCAGTTCATTACAGATGTTATTAAGTTCAATCACCTGTTCGGGTGTTTCCATCCCGATATTGGCGCCCAGCAACCCTAAAGCGGTATATTCAGGCCCTTCGCCGCCCAGTTTATTGCGATGCCGGCAGTGAACCATACAGGATGAGCAGGCCAGCATTTTCTCAACCAGTTTTTCCACTTCTTCGGCGTTGAGCGCATCGGTCCAGGCGTTAAGTTGGCTGTTCTTGGTACGGATGGCGCCAATGACGTTGCTGACTTCATAAAGAAGTGGCGTGCCTAACTTGCCCAGAATTGGAGTAATCTTGGAAGACAAGAGATACTCTTTTATCTCTTCAACCAGTTTCTGCATTTTATCCGGGTATTTGATTTTGAGCCCGATATCGCCGTTGGCAACGACGGCCTTAAGATTTTTGGAGCCCATCACCGCGCCCAGGCCGCATCGGCCGGCCGCATTCTTAACGCCGGTCCGGACGCAGGCGAACCGGACCAGGTTTTCACCGGCCACGCCGCAGACTGCGCTCTCGCAGGGGCCTAAATCCTGACGCAGTTCCTTCTGGACATCGTAGGTATCCTTGCCCCAGTATTTGACCGCATCGCGTATTTCTATCTTGCCGTTATGGACATAAAGATAGTCCGGCTTTTTGGCCCGGCCCAGGATAATCAGGCGGTCAAAACCGGCATAGCGCAGTTCGGGGCCGAAGAACCCGCCGCAGTTGGTATCGCCCAGGATGCCCGTTTCCGGCGATTTGGCCGTGATATTATAGCGGCTTGATGAAGGCGTCAGCGTGCCGGTGAGCAGTCCTGTCCCGAATATCAGGACATTATCGGGCGAAAGCGGGTCAACATTGCGCGGCAGGAACTTGTTGAGATAATAAACATTCATTCCCCGGCCGCCCAGCAGTTTCTTGCGCAGGGAATCGGGGATGTCTTCTATCTTTATCCGGCCGGTTGAAAGGTCAACGATGCCCAACTTTCGGTTTAGCATAATTTATTTGACATAACATATACTGAATTTATAATAAATCAACAAATTTTATGGTAAAAAAGTCCAAAAAACCGGTCAAAAAGAAGGCAAAATCACTTCCGCATATAGCCGTTATCGGCGCCGGTCCGATTGGCGCGATTCTGGGTGCGCACCTGGCCAAGATTAAAATCCAGGTAACCTTTGTGGATATACTCAAGGATTATCTGGAAACCATCAAGAAACAGGGGATTACCGTTTCCGGCGTGGTTAATTTCCATACGATGGTTAATAAGGTTACGTCGTCTATTTCGGAACTGAAGAAATTACCAATAGATTACATTTTCCTGTGCGTTAAAACACTGGCGCTGCCTAAAATACTGCCGGAATTAAAGAAGGTCGCTTCGGCCCGGCACAGCACGGTGATAAGTTTCCAGAACGGGCTTGATGTGGAGGACGAAATCGCCGCAGTCATCGGCAAAGACCGGGTTTTACGGGCGGTGGTTAATTATGCCGGCAATATCATCAACGATGCGCAGATACGGATGGCGTTTTTTAACAGCCCCAATTACCTGGGCGGCTTGAACGCCGCCGGTAAACAGCGGGCCGACGAAATCGCCAAAATACTGACCTCAAGCGGGCTGGATACCAAGGTGGTTGACGATATCCGTAAACATACCTGGCAGAAAACAATCCTGAATGCCGCGCTGGCGCCGGTCTGCGCCGTGATGCGCTTGACGATGAAACAGGCAATGGATAATCCGCAGATAGAGCCGCTGGTGGAAAAACTGCTGCAGGAAGGGATTACGGTCGCCAAGGCGGATGGCTATGACTACGGCAAGAAGTTCTTTAGCGAGAGCGTTGATTATCTTAAGAAGGCCGGCGAGCACAAGCCGTCTATGCTGATGGATATTGAAAAGAACAGCCCGACCGAGATAGATTTCATTAACGGTAAAATCACAGAGATTGCCAAATCCAAAAATATTCCGGTGCCTTATAACGATGTGTTTACGTCGTTGGTAAGGGGAATCCAATCTTCTTGAGCGTATTGACGACATCCTGGTCAATTGCGCCGGCCGTTGCATACTGGTCTAACAGGCGGATGGCCTGCTCCGGCGGCAACTTCCGCCGATAGGGCCGGTCTTCGGTCAGCGCCGTGAAGATATCGGCCACCGCCACAATCCTTGAACCCAGCGGCAGATTATCCTTGTTATAGCCGAAAGGATACCCTTTGCCGTCAAGCCGTTCGTGATGATATGCCGCCCATTGGCGGATGTCCTCAAACCCGTCAACCTGGTTCAGGATATGATAGGTATAATAAGGGTGCTTTTTGATGATGTGGTATTCGGCGGCGGTCAAGACCGTCGGCTTTTCCAGTATCTCGTCAGGGATGCTCAATTTACCGATGTCGTGCAGTAATGCCGCGGTTTCCAACTTCTTGACCTTTTCATCAGTGAAGCCCAATTGCTTGCCTAACAAGACCGTCAGTTTCGTCATCCCCTGCGAATGGGTTTTAGTCCAGTGGCTTTTGCTGTCCACTACCAGCGTGAAGATATAGCTGATGCTTAAAAGTTTGTCTAACTGGATGGTTTTATTGCCGGGCGGGGCGATATCGCTTATCAGATTCTCCATTAAATTTGAGGTCAGGTCCAGCCAGAAAGCATCGGCGTGGGCGGTTTTGAGGAAGGCCGCCACCACTTCCGGATTGAAATAAGTCCCGCTGAAATCATTTATCTTCTTGAGAATCACGTCTTTTTGGTGCAGGATGTATTTGTCGTCCGCAATCAGGACCGATAGCCGGTCGGCCAGGCAGATTATCTGGCTGATAACCGGAATCTGGGACTTAATCAGACCGGATTTATTCGGACCCAGCCAGCGGTCGTGATGCGATTTGATTAACGGGGCTAAATGGGCGAATACCGGACACTGCTGCAGGAAAACGTTTCCTTGTTCGCTGTGAATCTGGCCGGTCGCATAATCAAATTTCATCACGTTGAGTTTATCGTTTGACGAGATTATGCCGATATCGTGGAGCATTGCCGCATAGAAGATGTCGGCCGACTCTTTTTGGCCTAAGCCCATAGTGGCGGCGATTTTGGCGCTGATGAGCGTTACCCGCTGGTGGTGATGCGACACCTGCGGATTAAGCAAGTCCAGGGCGAGGGATAATGACTGGATAAGTTTGTTCAGGTTGATTGATAACGGTGCCATAACAGACAACAACTTACAATAAGACCGGCCATAAGTCAAATATTTATTGTTTTCCATCGGCTAATCTGGTATCCTAACAAATCTTAAGCCCCCGTAGCTCAATTGGATAGAGTGGCTGGCTTCGAACCAGAAGGTTGCAGGTTCAAGTCCTGCCGGGGGTAATCCCCTCTAAAAAGAGGGGGAAGGGGGTCGGTCGTTCCAACAGCGGTAAAACCACGCTCCTGGAAAAGGTGGTCAAAGAACTAGCCCGCCGCGGTTATCGCATCGGCACCATCAAACACGACACGCACGGCTTTGAGATTGACTATCCCGGCAAGGATTCATACAGGCATTTCCACGCCGGCAGCGTCCAGACGATGATATTAGGCCCGGAGAAGTTATCGCTGGTCCGGCGGCTGTCCAAACCGCTCGTCATCAACGACGTATTAAAACTGTTCGGCCGCGACCTTGACCTGGTTATTACCGAAGGGTTCAAGCGCGGCGACAAGCCCAAGATAGAGGTGGTCCGGCGCAAGGTTTCATCCGAGCCGCTCTGCCGCAACAAGGGCGATAAACTTAAGGCGCTGGTTACCGATGCCGAAATTACCGGCTACTCCGTTCCGATATTCAATCTTAATGATGTTAAGAAAATCACCGATTTCATAGAGGAGGAATTTATATGTCAGGTGAAGAAAAGAAAATAGGCCTGGTCCAGATAAAAGTGGACGGCCAATTACTGCCCATCAAGGGGTTTGTCCAAGACTTTATCGGCTTTGCCATCCTGGGAATGCTCAAGTCGCTCAGGGACGTCGGTCCCGAGCCCAAAGAAATAGAAATAAAGATAAAAGTTTGATAGATGCCAAAGAATATCACCGCGGTTATCCTGGCCGGCGGCAAGAGTTCCCGCATCGGCACCAACAAGGCATTCTTGAAAATAGGGGAGCGGACGTTCATAGAAATCATTATTGACAAACTCGCGCCGTTATTCGGTCAGATACTGATTTCGGCCAAATCGCCGTCCGGATACAGGCGATTTGCAACCGCCAGAGGCGTAAAGATTATTACGGACAGGCATCCGGGCCGGGGCAGTCTGGTCGGCATTTATTCGGCGCTGAAGTCGGCCCGGACCGGATATATCTTCGTGGCCGCCTGCGATATGCCGCTGGTAACGACCGGATTAATCAAGCGGCTGGTAAAATACCGCCGGGATTACGATGTGGTTATCCCCCGGACGGCCAACGGCTTAGAACCGCTCTGCGCCGTATATTCAAGGAAATGCCTAAAACATATTTCCGGACTCCTGCGCCGCAATAACCTCAAGATTATTGACTTCTTCCCTGATGTGAAAGTGAAGCAGGTCCGGGTGTCCGGCCGGCCGGTATTCAATATCAATACGCCGGCCGATTATCGGCTGGTGGAGCAACGAAATACTTGACAGGTATTTTGCCTGTGGTATATTATAAACGGACTTACGAGTCCGTCTATTTATGTCTATGCTCAGACGATGCTTGGTTCTGGCGTTGGTGGCCCTGCTGGCCGGCTGCGGCTCGGTGCGCAATGCGCACCGGGCCCGGAACGATATCCCGCCCGGAGAGCGCACCGTCACCGCCGCTGAAATCGGACTGGATAAAAATACCGTCCTGACCATTGATAAGGCCGTAGAGATTGCTCTCAGGTATCACCCGTCCGTAATCCAGTCCCAGCAGAGACTGCTTTCGGCCCGGGCCTCGTTCAACTCGACCCGCGGCAGTTACCTGCCTCAGGTTGACCTGTCCGCCAGCAGCCGGCTGGGCACCAATAACCTGTCCGTCTCTTCGGCCAATAACGACCCGTCCCGTTCGGATTCGGCCGGCGTATCAATCAACCAACTCTTCTACGACTTTGGCAAGACCCCGGCCTCAATCCGCCAGTCGTATCAGAACCTGCTTGCGGCCGAGTCTAATTACCAATCCACAATCAACAATATGCTTTATAAGGTCAAAGAGGCCTACTATGATTTAATTAAACAGGTGGCTTTAGTCCGGGTGGCCGAAGAAACCGTGCGCCAGTTTGA
>JACQXL010000237.1 GCA_016208805.1 Planctomycetota bacterium
AGTGTCATTCTGAGCCCGTAGGGCGAAGAATCTCGTCCCAAATACGCATAAAACGGAGATTCTTCACTCCGCTTCGCTCCGTTCAGAATGACAAAAGGGGCATTTCGCAAGAGTTCGGTAAATAGGAAACCTAACGATATTGGCCTAAAATCTTAATGTGTACATCAAAAATGGAAACGACATTTATCAGGTTCCTGCCCACTAATAAATCAATCACTACTACAAGCGTCAAGTAAAACCAGACCGCCTTGAATGTGTCCCATTCCGATAATAATACTCACATACTCACCGCAGAGACGCAGAGGAATTATCTTTTATTCTCTGTGACCTCTGTGTTACCCTACGTTATTCCATAGCTACGGAGTAGTGACGGATAGCCTCTGCGGTGAAAAATATTCCGGTCTTACTTCAATCGGCTAAATACTGAACTCTTGCGAAATGGGAAATAAACCACCCAAAAAGTGCCACGCCATGCGGCATGGCATGGTCATTCTGAGCCCGTAGGGCGAAGAATCTCGTCCCAAACCCTCATAAAATGCAGATTCTTCACTCCGCTTAGCTCCGTTCAGAATGACAGAGGGGGCGTTTCGCAAGAGTTCAGTAAATAGTTTCATAGCCACAGATTACACAGATTTATTCTTTCCTGTAGTTCGGCTGCCTGTGAAGTTGCAGCCGACTATAGGTGGCAGTAATTCATTCTTCAAACTGCCACCTATTAAATAATTCAGCGCTTCTTTGGTTAATAGCAAACGATTATATTTCAGAACATCGTAGGCGTTGAAATCCTGAATCGCCATCAGTTTTACGCCGGAAATATTGCGGGCAGATAAATGGATGGTCCGGTTATGGTCTTTTATGCCGATTAGGCAGGAATCATCTATGCCGATGTTCTTCAAGACCGCCACAATCTCCCTGGTCCTGGGTTTTTCCACTGTCAGGGCATCAAGGATGGCGGCCTCTTTATCCTGGAATTTGGAAAGCAGAGCCGATTTGAGCGCCTGTTGTTTAAGCGCTTGCGGGATATCATATCCGAAATCGCGCGGTCTGGGCCCGAAGATAACGCCGCCGTGCCGCCAGATGGGCGAGCGGATGGTGCCGGCCCGGGCCCGGCCGGTGTGCTTCTGTTTCCAGGGCTTTTTGGTGCTGCCTTCCACCTCGCCCCGGTCTTTGGTGGATACCGTCCCCCGGCGTTTGTTGGCTTCGTACATCGTAACCACCTGATGAAGCAATTCCTTCTTCACCTCGCCGCCGAAGTCGTCTTCCGAGACAGATACCTTCTCTATCTCTTTACCGTCCTTATTATAAACAGGCACTTCTATCATTTCGCATTACTGTCATTGCGAGCCCGAAGGACGTGGCAATCTAATGAGATTGCTTCGCTAACGCTCGCAATGACCACAGAGAAGAGAATTATAAATTCACTTCTATCATCGTTTCTTGCTCTCAACCTTCTTCTTCTTGCCTGAAGCCGGCGGCGGAACCGGTCTGACCAGATTGGTCTTTTTAACAACTACCAATCCGCCGGTCGGCCCGGGCACTGCCCCTCTGACAAAAAGCAGGTTCTTGGCTTTATCCACTCTGACCACTTCCAGATTCTGGACGACAATCGTGTCAAACCCGTAACGACCGGGCATATGCTTGCCCGGCCTGATGTGGGTCAAACGAGTATCCGAACCGATAGAGCCGGGTCCGCGCACCAGCATTGAGCCGTGCGATTCAGGTCCGCGGTGCTTATTCCATCGCTTGACCATACCGGTAAACCCGCGTCCTTTGCTGGTGCCGGTAACGCTAACTTTATAAGTGCCTTCAAATATATCCGATTTAACGGCATCGCCCGGCTTGAAGGCGGCGGCGTCTTTCTCGCCGGCCTCGCCGTCCGCCAGACGGAATTCGCGGATGAACCTCGGGTTGGTTTCTATCTTGGCCTTCTTAAAATGGCCGAGCAACGGCTTGGTGGTATTCTTCTTGCGCTTTTCCAGGAAGCCCAACTGCAACGCATTATAACCGTCGGACTTGGCGGTCTTGACCTGCAGGACCGGGCAGGGCCCGGCTTCCAGCACCGTCACCGGCACGACATCACCGTTCTCCTGGAAAATCTGGGTCATCCCGAGTTTCTTAGCCAGTAAACCGTTAACCATAAATTTCAGTAAGCAGATTTAGCGGATTAATCGGATAAATCAGTTTAATCCGTTTACTTAAACTTTGATTCTTATCTCCACGCCGGCGGACATATTGAGGTTTTTGAGCGCCTCAATGGTCTTGGCCGTCGGGTCAACAATATCAAGGAGCCGTTTGGATGTTCTAATCTCAAACTGTTCCCTGGACTTCTTATCCACGTGAGGCGAGCGCAGGACCGTGTAGCGCTCAATCTTGGTCGGAAGCGGGATAGGACCGAGCACCTTGGCGCCGGTCCGTTTGGCCGTTTCCACGATATCCAGCACGGCCTTATCCACACTCCGGTGGTCGTAGCCCTCTATCTTGATTCTAATCTTGGCGTTCTTCATATTGTTCAGTACACGGATTAAGCGGATTCAACAGATAAACACCTGCTCAACCTGTCAAATACTCCGGCAGTTCAAGCGGTAGCGAATTACTGCCGGGTATAGTCGGCTGTAA
>JACQXL010000016.1 GCA_016208805.1 Planctomycetota bacterium
CCTATCTCCCATAGGGGGATACCCCACCTCCTGCAGGGAGATACCCCATCTCCCGTAGGGAGATACCCTATCTTCCATAGGGGAATACCCCACCTCCCGTAGGGAGATACCCCACCTCCCGTAGGGAGATACCTCACCTCCTGCAGGGAGATACCCCATCTCCCGCAGGGAGATACCCCATCTCCCGTAGGGAGATACCCAACCTCCCGCAGGGAGATACCCCATCTCCCGTAGGGAGATACCTCACCTCCTATGGGGAGATGCCATACCTCATACCCCCCTGCAAAAATTTTTCATAAAAATATTATTTTGTGATGTCAGATTTCGGGGTTTTGCCTATTAGATTATAGCGGGAGGCAATGATAAAGCCCCTGCGGAAAGTGAGGGTATCGGTATGTTGACCAGATTAAAACTGACCAATATGGCCCTGGAAACGGAGGTTATCCAGATAAACCAGGCCAAACTCAGGAAACCATTTAAGGGCTCAAATAAGCCGCTTTCCTGGTCTAAACGTCGGGGCGCGCTCGGCCGGCAGTTCTGCGGACGGGAACAGGAACTCTGGAGCCCGGAATTCTACGACGAATGGGCGGAATATATCAGGGCGGTGCAGAGGGGGGAGTTGATAGGATGAAAAGGATATTACTGGTTTTGGTCATTCTATCGGGATATGCGATATGGGATGCGGGTTATGAGCCACAGATTTCACAGATTAACGTTGTTGATTTCTCTAAGAAACCGTCCGGAAATCCCTATCAGGAGTCATATGAGAAGATGCTCTATCCGACAGTAAGAATCAGTACGTTATCTTCTACCGGCTCAGGTGTGGTTATCGGTGATTACATTCTGACTGCGGCACATGTAGTGAGTGACTGCACCGAGGTTCAGGTAGAGGTTTATACCGATGTTACCTCTTTGAGTCTTAGTGCCTTTGTGGTTATAACGGACACAGATAAAGATTTAGCACTCCTCCGATTTCGGAATTCGGATTTCGGATTTCGGATTTACCCCGCCAGATTGGCCCCGGAGAGTTATACCCCGTATATATTCACGCCCGTATATACGGTCGGATGCTCTCTGGGGCTCCCGCCCAGGCCGTCCGCTGGTATTATCAGCGTTATTGATAATGATTACTGGGAAGTTAGTTCACCTATCTTACCGGGCAATTCCGGCGGGCCAGTTTACGATGGTAAGACCTATGAAGTCATCGGCATTGCCGTCTGGGTGCATACCTATAATAATCAAATCGTCACCACGATGGCGGGGATTGTCCCTATCCAATCAATCCACGAATTTTTATCTCACTACAAAAACACAGAGTAAAGCCAAAGCGGCCGTTCTTGTTGCGCACAGGAATTGACCGTTTATGCGCAGTATTGAAATTGAAATGTCCCGATGTCGCTGCGCTCATCGGGATCTAACTGGCTGTAACGCCAGCCCGCCCCTGGCAGGTCGGGCTGACTAACAGCCACTAAGAAAAGGGGGTGATAAATTATGGCAGACGATGTTAAACTGGATTTGCTGGTAACCATACCGCTCAATGTGGAACCAGCCGGCGATATGCCGGATAAATGGGCCGAAGGGATGACCGGGAATGCGATACGCATCCGCGATAGAGTCCTGGAAGTCCTGCCGTTTGACGGCGAATATCAGTCAAAACTGGCCGAACCATCTGACCAGAAATGGAAGCCGATGGTCGCGCCGGGCTTTGTCTCTGAGGCAGGTAAGAATCAGCTCAATATCCAGCGGGCGCACTACAAGGGCACTATGGATGGCTTTGACAAGTTCCTGCAAAACTATGAGGCGGCTTTCGCCACAGTGGACGGCGTAGTTGCTAAGTACTTCAAGGAAAAGGTCAATAATGCCAAGTCCAGGTGGGCCCAAAGGGCGGCTGCGACGGTGCTGCGCATCACGGGTGACAGAATCCGTGGTCTGATTGCGCCCCAGGTCATCTACTGGATGACCGGCGATAAGCGGGCTAACAAGATGACCAAACACATGGAAGTGGTCACAGGCGAGCCCTATGACTTTACCGCAACAGGTCTCAGGCAACAGTTCAGGTCTGCGCTCAGCAGTTTGCTGACCAGTACGGGTATTACCATATTCAAGGCGGATATGGAAGCGGCGGAAATCGCCGCCCAGAACGCCCGGCTGGTGTCGCTGGCTAACAGGTATTCGGCTGTCGGCGTCAAACCATTTGTCGTCGGCGGTGGACCGACCGATTCGCTGTTGCAATACGAATTCGCTGACCCCGAATTCAAACTGCACGCGAGGATTGTGCTGGTCTAACGGGTAAGCGTGAGTGGTCCCGCTGCAGCGGGGCCCGACCACGCTTTAATTAACCACAAAGACACTAAGACACCAAGTCCTTAGTGACTTCGTGACTTAGTGGTAAGGAAAAGGTGATTTATGGCATACAAACAAAGATACTTTGAGCCCTTTACAGGCACGACCGAAACGATTGCCGAAAAGGCCATCACCGAGGATAAACTGGCAGACGATGCCGTTACCTCGCCCAAGATTAAGAATAAGACAGTCCAGACCGAGGACATTGCCGATAAGGCCGTGACCCTGGCTAAATTAGGCGACGATGTCCCGGCCGTTGGCATCCCGGATAACTCCATCAGCGCGGCCAAATTAGCCGATAATGCCGTAGAGAAACGGCATATCAAAACGGCGGCGGTTGATACGGACGAGATTGCCCCAGCCGCAGTAACGACTGACAAGTTGCGAGATGCGAGTGTTACTCCGGCCAAACTGTCGTTCAGCGTGCCGACACGCCCACTTTCACCACAGATAAACACAGATGAAATCGGCGATGGACAGGTCACGCCGGCTAAACTATCCTTTGTGCCGGTCAGCCGGCCGCTGGTCCCGCCGGCCACGCCCGCAGAGATGGAGGACCGATTCACCATTAACCAGAACCTGCTGCTGTTCAGCAACCTGTCCGGCGCATCCGTGCCCAACACGGAAATTGACCTGTCCGGCTATGTCCCGGTTGGCACGAAATATGCGATGGTGGTGATGACCCACGCCGGGGCGAACACGATACTCTACGGCTACAAGGCGCAGTTCTATGCCAAGCCGACGGTTGACCCGGCCCCGCTTTACCGGTTAGACACGGCCGTCAAGGACTTCACCAACTATCTGAACGTGTTAGTGCCGTTAGACGCTAATCGTAAGTTCGTGACATCGGTCTATCGTGATGGCGTGACCACGGCGGCGGAACTCTACTTTATGGGTTACATTAGATGAACCTAACCACTAAGACACGAAAACCGGAAATCACGAAACCCCGGGGTTCGTGTCTTGGTTCTTTCGCCACGTCATACCCGACAGCCATGCGGCATCGCGTGGGACATGGTGTGATGGTGTGGTTCTTTGTGTTCTCTGCGTGAACATCTGTTTTTCTTGACATTCCGCATATCAGTTGTTAATTAAAGATTAGGATTTGGGGTTTTCTGGGTTTAACCATGGCAGTAAATCAAACATAGCGGAACCCCGCACTTACTTACGATTGGAATTAGAGTATCTTTAGGAGACGGATAATTTTTAGCTGGGACACGTTAATTAACGTATTGTAAGTAAGTGCGGGGTCTAACTCGCTGTAACGGTCTGCCTCGCCCCCGATGGTCATCGGTGGACGAGACATCCCTAACAGCGAGTAAGAGGAGTTATAATTATGGAAGCGAATGATTTAGATAAACCTGAAGGCGCTACGCCGGAGACCGAACCTAAACCCGAGACCGCCCAACAGGATGATAAGCCCTTCGTGCCTCAGGATAAACCGATTCCGTTGACAGCGTCCAAGCCGGCTAAGCCCGGCCAGCCGCCCCGGCCGAAGTATACCAACGCCTCCAGTTCTTCGGCCGCACGGAAACTGACCTACATCGTCCTGTTTGAGACGCTCTTTGTCCTGATCCTGATGGGCGCGGATGTCTATCTTCTGCTTCATACCCAGAACCTCAAGAAGACTATTACCGAGCGGGACGGCGTGATTACCAAGCAGAATGAGGAAATCAAGAATCTGGGCAACGATTTAAGTAAGTCCATCGCGGAGGGTAACCAACTCACCCAGAAGAATAGCCAGTTGTCCTTTGAGAAGAAGGCCCTGGAGAAGAATTTAGAGGTTACCTCTATGGAGCGGGATGTCCTTAAGAATGAAAAAGCCAACCTCAATATCCAGTTGGCCGAACTCAAGACCGAATTAGAAACCACCAACCAGCAATTGGCCGAGACATCCGCAATGCTGACCAAGACCGAAGCGGATTTGAAGGCGGCGGTGGACGAAGCGGCGGGGCTGACCAAGAAACTTTCTGATGTGTCTGCCGAACGGGATAAACTGCTTGAGCAGAACAAGGATATCAGGTTGATATTAAAGCAGTTCCAGGAAGAGAAGGAGATGAAGCAACAGGAGTTTGAGACGGCCTACGGCCAATACCAACCGGGCGCGGCCAAGGTCATCGCCGAAATCGGCAAGATAATGGCCCTGTTGGAGGCCGGCGCCAATCTCAAGCAGTTCCAGCAGGCGCTCAATGATTTCAAGGTGCCGTACGAGGAGTTTATGATTCTCCAGAACGAGAAGTCGTATAATTACCTGTCGTTCAAGCTAATCAAGCAGGCGTATGATAATTACACGGAGTCGCTGGAGCGCTGGAAGCAACTGGCCAAACTGAACCCGAACGGCGACAAGAACGAGTGGCGCAACAAGGTGTTGAAGCGGCAGGAGCCGATAAAAGACGGCCGGCCCTGGGTGGACCGGGTTCAGCAACTCTGTCGCGAGTCGTTGATATACATCAACACGGCCGGCGCGCTGGTGGATGTTAAAGAATCGTTCTCGGCCGATAAATGCCCGGCCTGCGGCGGCAAGCATTCGTTTACCTGCATCAAGTGCAACGGCTCGGGCAACTGTTTTGCCTGCGACGGGCGCGGTTATAAAGAGGTCAAAGACCAGACGGTCGCCTGCGATGCCTGCGAGGGCACGGGCAAATGCCCGGTCTGCCAGGGCCGCACCGCCGTGCCATGCTATATCTGTATCCTGGGCAATAAATGAAACCACAGATGCACACAGATAGACACGGATATAATCAGCATTTATCTGTGGTTACGGAAATTTCCGGCGCGAGTGGCGGAACTGGCAGACGCGTTAGGTTCAGGACCTAATGCCCTTAAGGGCTTGTGGGTTCAAATCCCTCCTCGCGCATTAGCCCCGCACCTACTTTGCTTGGAGATTCTTTCTTTTATATGAAAGACTTTTAAGCAAAGTGGGTGCGGGGTGAAGGGGTTACCCCAGCACATTCCTATGACCGCTGCTAATATCAAAATTATCCTCAAGAACAAGAAGGCGTATTTTAATTACGAGATACTGGAGAAACTTGAGGCCGGGCTGGTCCTGGCCGGCTCTGAAGTGAAATCCATCCGGGACGGTAAGGCCAGCATCAACGAGGCCTACGCCCGCCCGTCCGGCGGCCAGATGTATATCTATAATATGGATGTCAGCCATTATAAATCAGCGCCGGTGGAGGGCTACCAGCCCAAGCGGTTGCGGAAACTTCTGCTCCATAAACGGGAAATCAGCCGGTTAATCGGGCGGGTGCAAGAAAAAGGGTTGACTTTGATACCGCTGATGCTATATTTTAAGAACGGACTGGCCAAACTGGAACTCGGCCTGGCCCGGGGCAAGAAGTTATACGACAAGCGGGAAAGTATCAAGCGGAAAGATGCGGAACGCGATATGAAGCGAGTGATGACGAAATAACCCAGCACCTATTTTGGCGGGTGAGTCTCCTTACAGGGGATTGTTCTTATGCCAAAATGGGTGCTGGGTCTAACTCGCTGTAACGGTTGGCGCCTGCGGCGCCACCCTAACAGCGAGTAAGAGGGGGCGAACAGGTTTCGACCGGGTAATTTGTTGTAGTTGTTGCATACCGAGGTTGTCAGGTGGCCTCGTTAAAAACCTGGCAAACAAATGTAGGTGCCGAACCTGCATATAACCTGGCCGCTTAATGCAGCCACGCCGACCTATCCTTGCCTGCGCGGGTAGGAGCCGGCGTTACTGTCAGCAGGTTGTTCCGGAGGGCTGCGCCTGAAGGGTTTTCCGGGACATACTCACTTCGGGCTAACCTGAAGCCAGCCGGCGCCGCGGCGGGCGGCAGGCGAGACTAAATGCGGCGCTTTGTATGGAGATACAACTACGGCAGGACCTTGGGACGGGGGTTCGATTCCCCCCGCCTCCATTAGATTTTCTTAGGTCCGCAGGGAGTCCCAACGGGACGACCGAGGACATTAGAAAATCTTATGCCCAGCACCCACTTTGTAGTGGTGGGAGTCGTAATAACTTGGTGTCTGTTTTACAAAGTAGGTGCTGGGCGACCTCATTTGAGGATGAAGCGACGGAGAGGCAACTTTATGAGTTACAATCAAAGAAACGCCAACGGCACGACCCTGCAATATCTGGAACGGCGCGAATGGTATCTCTGGTTCCTGGCCTTTACCGTTCTGATTATCTACACCACCTGCATCGTGA
>JACQXL010000071.1 GCA_016208805.1 Planctomycetota bacterium
TACAAGATGGATATCCCTCTGGCTGAACTCAACAAACTCGCTAAACTCTCAACAACCCCAATTGAACTGGGCAGTTACTGCACCGTCTTTACGGCCACCGAAATTCTGAGCAAGATTAGAGAAGGAATCCGGAAAGAAGACATCATCTGCGGGGTGTATCGTTCGGTGGTCAAACGTATCATAGAAATGGACCCACTGGCCGGCGATGTCGTCCTGACCGGCGGCGTGATTGCCTATAACGATATTATCAAGGAACTGCTGGCCAAGACTCTCAATAAGGAGATACTGGTCCCGGCCGAACCGCAATATACCGGCGCCCTCGGCGCGGCGTTATACGGAGCCACAGATTACACAGATTAATCCGCTTAATCCGCATACTTAAAAGGGGATATAAATGAAAATCTCGTGTCCGAATAATAAAACCAATCTTAACCATTGCAACTGCTCTTACCCCGGCTGTGAACGAAAGGGTAATTGCTGTGAGTGCCTGCATTACCACAGGCAAAGCAATGAGTTACCCGCTTGTTTCTTTCCCGATGATGTGGAACGCACCTATGATAGGTCTGTAGAAAGGTTTATCAAACTTCATAAATAAATTTACCACAAAGGCAACGGGAACACGAATGACACAAATCCACGAATAACACGAATTATTAGTGATATTCGTTCCATTCGTGAGATTCGTGTTAAGGGGTCTTTGTGGTGAATAAAGGAGCATCTTATGCTGGACTCATTATTCTACCCCAAATCCATCGCCGTTATCGGCGCGTCTAACCGGCCGCTGACCATCGGCTACCGGATTACCCAGAACCTCAAGGACATCAACTTCAAAGGCGCTATCTATCCGGTCAACCCAAAAGACCCGGAGATAAACGGACTTAAGGCCTACCCGTCCATCACGGCCGTGCCGGAAACAGTTGACCTGGCGCACATCATCGTCAAGAACTCACTGGTCCCGACTGTGATTGAGGACTGCGGCAAGAAAGGCGTCAAGGCAGTCATCATCAATACGGCCGGATTCAAGGAAATCGGCGGCGACGGCATCGCATTAGAAAAACAGATATTGGATATCGCCCGTAAATATAACGTCCGCATCTTCGGACCGAACTGCCAGGGCGTGATGAATACCGATGCGGCCAACCCGGTCTATGCCAATTTCACATTCACCCGCATCAGGCCCGGCCATATCTCGGTGATTGCCCAGAGCGGCGGCGTGGGCGAGGTGATTATCCAGCGGCTGGCCGAACTCAATACCGGCATCCGGATGTATGCCTCCAACGGCAACGCGGCCGATATCTCCATCCCGGAAATTATAGACTACTGGGGCAAGGACGAACAGACCAAGGTCATCGTCGTTCATATCGAAAGTTTGGCCCAGCCGCAGGAGTTTCTCCGGATAGCCCAGGAGGTGACGCGCCGCAAGCCCATCCTCGGGCTCAAGACCGGCCGGACCGCGCTGGGCGCCCGGGCCGTGGCATCGCACACCGGTTCGCTGATGAAGGCTGACACGGCCATTGAAGCCGTCTTTGATAAATGCGGCATCATCAGTTTCCGCAACCAGGACGAGATCTGCCAGGCGGCCATCGGGTTCGCCAGCCAGCCGGTTCCAAAAGGACCACGGGTCGGCATCATCACCAATACGGGCGGGCCGGGCATTATCACCACCGATGAATGTATTGAAGCCGACCTGTCATTGCCCGACCTGTCTGAAGATACCAAGAAACATCTTAAGGCCAACCTCTTCCCGGAAGCCACCGTGAGCAACCCGGTTGATGTCCTGGCCACGGCCGGGCCAAAGGAATATGCCACAGCCATAGAATCACTGCTCAAGGATTCCAATATTGATTCGGTTATCATCAATTTCGTCACGCCGTTCTTTGTGGATTGCGAAGGCGTGGCCAAGGAGATGTCCCGGATTTCAGCCACCACTCGAAGCGAAGCGGAGTCCCGACAAAGTCGCAACGGAGTCCCGATTATTTCGGGACGAATGTCGGGAAAACCGATTCTGACAATCGTTATGACCGATAAGAAACAATGGGCCGGCACGCTCCGGATTATCCATGAAGGCAATATCCCGGCCTATGATTTCCCTGAAACCGCCGCAAAGGTGCTGGCGGCCATGACCCGGTACGGTAATTATCGGCTCACTGCAGAGACGCAGAGTACGCAGAGAAAATTAACAGTGGATAAAGATGCGGCTAAAACCATCATTGATAATGCGCTAAAGTCAAAGCGCGAATTCCTGTCCGCCGGCGAGGCGATTGGACTGCTCTATACATATAAGATACCGGCCGCCAAATTCGCAATATCCGATACGGTTGACGATGCTTTAACCGCGGCCAATTACGTCGGTGGAGATCCCGCCACTTATGGCGGGACCGGTTANNNCCCGCTGGCGCTAAAGGTGGACAGTCCCGATGTGATCCATAAGACCGAAAAAGGCGGAGTAATTCTCAATATCGCCACGCCGGAACAACTAACGAAAGAATTGAAGAATATCCAGAATAAGTTCAAGGGGCAGAATATAAAATATCTCCTGCAAGAGTATCTTACCGGCGGCAAGGAGGTCATCATCGGCGCAAGTTATGTGGAGGGACTGGGCCACCTGATGATGTTCGGGCTGGGCGGGATATGCGTGGAGGTGCTCAAGGACGTCGCCTTCAAGATAGCGCCGCTGTCTGAGCCCGAGGCGCGCCGGATGATAGAATCCACCAAGGGCTACCAGATTCTCAAAGGCGCGCGCGGCGAGAAGGGCGTTAATACGGATAAACTGGTTGAGATGATTCTGCGGGTCTCGCAACTGGTCATTGACTGCCCCCAGATTAAGGAATTAGACCTCAACCCGGTGATGTTATACCCGGAAGCGGACAAGTGCAAGGTGCTGGATGTCCGGATTAAAATCTAACCACAAAGACACGAAGGACACAAAGAAATCCGCCTCCGGGCTTCGTGCTCTTTATGCCTTTGTGGTAAATCGTTAGTTACGGTCGTTTGTAGAACGGGTTTGACCGCTCCACATACTCGTAAGTGAACTTCTTGTCCGCATCCGGGATGTTCAGGTCAAACGGTATTTCGCTGGCATTGACAATCCTGTTAGTCAGCTCCAGCCCGAACTGGCCCATTATCTTCAACCCTTCGGCGCCGGCCAGTCTGATATCATCCAGAGTGGAATGCCCGTAGATGCCGCTGTAGCGGTTGAGCGCGATGGAGGGAATACCCTTCTCGTTGAACGGGATATTATCGCTGGAATAGGCCGCATGCTCGATACTAAACGGAATCCCCTTCTCTTTGGCGAACGAGTCCACGAAGTTGGCCATCGCCTCCGAGCCGCAGACGACCGAACCGTTGTTGCCGAAGATGGTGCCGGCCACATCAAAGTTAATCACCAGTTTGATCTGTTCGCTCTTAAGCGAAAGCGGCGGTCTGGGCTTGGCCAGTTCCTTCTTGTGCCGGACCGCATAGGCCCAACTGCCCTTCAATCCCAATTCCTCGCTGCCGAACCAGATGAATACCAGCGTGCGCTTGGACCGGTTAGCCGCGAAATAACGGGCGAACTCGGCGATACTAACCGAACCGCCGCCGTTATCCACCGTGCCCGGGCATTGGTTGACGCTGTCGTAATGTCCGCAGATGATGATTTTCTCGTTGGGCAGTTCCGTGCCCGGGATGGTCGCCACCACATTGCGCGAGGTGCCGTTGAACTCCTTCTGCTTGGAAATAACATTAACGGTCCTGGCGCCCTTGTGGACCATCTCCAGCGCGTCCTGATAGCCCATAATGACCGACGGCAGTTTGCCGTATGCCTTGATAAACCAGTCGCCCCGTTTGCCGGGCCGTATACCCGGTGTCGCTTCGGTAACCGTAATCACGGCCTTGGTTTTATATTTGCGCAGTTGCTGGTAACTATTCTTGGTTAGCGCATTATAAGTCAACGCTATTTTATTCCGGGCGGACTTGATATGTGCCGGCTCGGTAGAGATCAGATGTACCATCTCGCCTTTAAGCCCTTTGTCCGGCGTGGAACTGCTGTTGGCGACCACCGACACCTTGTAACGCTTGCGGTAAGGCGCCAACACCTCAACTGCGGCGAAGATTTCACGATAGGTCTGAACCTTGAAGGTCTCTTCCTTGGGATTCAGCCCGACTGACCGGAGATACTTCTTTAATAATTCAGCCGCCCGCTTCTCGTCCGGCGTGCCGCCCAGCCGGGGGAATGATAATTGCTGTAACAACCTGAATGCGCGCTGACCGTCAAATACAATATCTGTCATATCAAATAGGACGCAGATTTTCGCAGATACTCCGTTAAATCTGTTCAATCCGTTTACTAAAAGGTAAGGCGCGGGTGGGATTTGCACCCACGCATTACGGTTTTGCAGACCGCTCCCTTTCTACTTGGGTACCGCGCCCTGTAAAAATACCCTATTAGTAATACTATTAATCGGCCGGTGAGCAAGAAATATTGATAATTAGGCGTGGCGGAGACCTGGTGCGGCAACACTTATATAATCCGTGTAATCCGTGGCTTTAATGTTTCCGCAGCCGCGGCGTCTTGCCGGTCCGGATGATAATCTGTTTCAGTTTGCTGGGCCGGATTTCAATAACGGCTCTGCGCTTGAGGTTCCGCACGGCGCTTTCGTCAAAGACCGTCTCGCCCAAATCATTGGCGCCGGTCTGCAGACCCTTGATGGCATTATCCATCCCCAGCCGGAACCAGTTGGCGTGGATGTGCTTGATGGAATCCTTGAAGAATATCCGGCTGACCGCAATCAGTTTAATCACGGCCTCTTCGCCGCCGAAATAGTCTTCCCGGTTGCCGCGCTTGAGCAACTTCTCCAGAATCGGCATCCGCTTCTCGTGCTCGGCAAATGGATACGGCACGAACTCGGTGAACCCGCCGGTCTCTTCCTGGATATTCCGGATAATCTCCAGGTGCTCGGCGATGTGTATCTCGTTCTCCAGATGGCCAAACAGTATGGTAGCGGTTGTCTTGATGCCCAGTTTATGGGCCGCCCGGATAATCTCAATCCAGTCAACCGTCTTAATCTTGTCCGGACAGATTTTCTTACGGAGCTTATCGTTAAGAATCTCGGCATCCGCTCCCTGCAGGATA
>JACQXL010000232.1 GCA_016208805.1 Planctomycetota bacterium
AAAATCATCTAATGATGGTGGTAAGAGAAATGTTTGTTTGGGCTGGTATTCTTTAAATATCTTCATAACTCACATCCTCCTTTAAGAGGAATTATAGCCTGTATCCTTGCTTAAGTCAAGGACTTTTTGGACAGCCTGATTTAATATATCTATCCCGCTATTGTCAAGATTTTTCCGCTATATCTGTGGCTTACAGGAACTACTGTTTACCGCCCGGCATTTTTCCCTGGATTTCTTTCTCTAATTCAAGGAACTTGGTCTTCCGGCCGAATTTATCATGGTCAAAGTCTTTGTCAACGGTTTGTTTAATGGTTCTAATCTGGTTCAAGGCCTCCGTGAAACGGCCGGCCTTATAATCAACGAAGATAATATAATATTTGCCCATCCACCAATAATTGGTAAGTTCCTCGGTACCCTTGACAATTTCCGCCCATTTTTTCTTGGCCAGGCCGAAATATTGCTGGGAGTTTTGGTCAATACCCGCTTCCGTATAGGCCGTTGCCAGGTCTACGATAATGGCTATCTTGTTGGACTGTTTTTTATCGGCGCTTTCCAGTTGGCTGATAGCCTTCTCCCATTCCTTTAGCTTGAGATAACATCTGGCCATTTTAAGGGTAACCATCCAGGACTCCTGGGGTATTTTGCCTGTAAATTCATCGTTGATAAGCCGGGTATATACGTCAGCGGCCTTGGTGTAAAACTCCGGGTACGAGATTTCAGCGGCTGATTGATAAAGTTTATCGGCCACAGTGAGCGCCTCGGACGCCGCCACATTCCGGGAACGGTTGGTCCAGTCATAAAAATAGGCCCTTGATTTTTCCACGGCCTTGCGGAAGGCGGCGAAATCTTCCTTTTTGAGCCGCTTGATAAAATCCTTGCGCGCATCAGGGTTATCGGAAGGCGGCACAATCTTATCGGCGATGGCTTCCCAGGCGAAGGACATTGATTGCACGGCCGGCGCAGCGATTTCGGGATTGCTTTTATTGGCTATATCAATCAGGCCGGCCAGCATCGTATCCGCCTGCTCCAACTCGTTCAGTTTAACCAGCGCCTCAATCTTTAACTGGTAGATATCGCCGACCGAGGCGGGCTGTTTGGAGTATTCCGATTCCTTGTTTTTGAGAAGGTTGAGCACCTCGGAATATTTACGGTAGAAATCGTGCAGGTAGATACGGCTCAGGAAGAGCCGGGAATTCAAATCATTGGCCCGAATCTGGTCCCGCATTTCTTCAGGGAGTGATGTGCGTAGGGCGTCCTCGGCAAACTTCATAAAGTCCTTGAATTTCTGTTCGGCCAGCGAAAAGTACTTCATTGCCTCTTCCTTCAGTTTCGCCTTGGCCGGCTCGTCTTTTTCCTTGGTATAAGCCGGATAACTTTTTCTGGAGGCCTGGAGATAATACATATATCCGGCCCGGAATTTGGCGGTAATATAATTAGGGGATGTCTGGGGGACCTTTTCATAGGCTTCGCCGGCCTCGGCATATTTTCCCTCTGCTTCTAATTCCTTGGCAATGATATTTTGGGCGTCCTGAACAATCTGGCTGTCCGGCCAGTTTTTATTGATAAGTTTAAGGAGGTCCTTGTATTGTTTCTTGTCATTTTCATCACCGCTCAGAGTAGACATTTGAAGATGCGCGGTGGCCGATTCATACGCCGCTATGGCCGCCCAATAATCAGCGCCTTTCTCATCTTTGGAATTCTTGAAAAGAGGATTTGAATAAATCGCTTCGTAGGCAATAATTGCCTCGTAAAACCTGGGCGGCGTCTTAGAGCGATACGCAAAGCCCATCCAGGAGAATGCTTCGGGCATATATTTTACGGTATCTTCTTGCGTTCCAGTTTGTTTTAAACTGGTGATAAGCATCTGGCACTGTTTTATTGCCTCGGGGAATTTGTTTTTGGCAATAAGGTTGCGGATGCTGGTTATAAGCACATTGAACGGGACTTTCCCACGGCCTTTTATGAGTTCTGCGAGCATCTTGTTGGTCATTTCCCGGGCTTCCCGCGCGGCCGCGCCGTTGGCGTCAACAATTTCCTGCACGATTTTCATACCCTCGGTCTGCCCGCCGCTTTTGACGATGCCCCATCCTTTTTCCAGCAGGGCCATCTGCATCCAGTATTGGCTGGCATCTTTGGGGAATTCCTTGATAAGATTGTCAACAGTCTGGATGGCCAGTTTATATTCGCCGTTGGCATTGCAGGCCATTGCATAATGGGCCGTGCACCGTTGGATGATTTCCTTGCAGGCATTAAGCATCTCCTTTTGCTTGGCCTCGTCTTCCTCTTGCTCTATCATATTGCGGAGCCCATCCGAGGCGACCTTGAAATAATTCTTGGCGTCTTTATATTCATCCAGTTCAAAGTGGCACAGCCCGCAGTAATCCGCGGCCTCGTAGGCGATAATCAGGTCGCCGTATTTGAGGGTGAAGTTTCTTAATAGTCTGATGGATTCGCGGAGGTGTTGTTTGCGGATATCCTCGGCCTTACCGTATAACGCCGAATAATAATAATAACTTATCGCATAATAATAAGAGGCCTGGATGTAAACCTCTTCCAGTTTTTCCTTTTTAGTCTCATCCGATTCGGCCTTAATCCGTTTCTCGTAATCGGCCATCATTTCCTTGAGATATTTGATGGCCTTGTTGAATGTTTCTTCGGCTTCTTGTTTGAACTGCTGTTTCTTCGTCTGGTCCTGCTCTATTTTATAGACGGCCGTCAACCACTGGGCCTGTTCCAGAAGCAGTTCGGCAATCTCAAACTTAGCATCCGAATTATCGGGATTCTCGCGAATCAGTTCTTCAAGCATTTGAACAGATTTCTTGATATACTCATTTCGTTTGTCAACATCCCTTTCAGCCCGGCCTTTCATCTTTAGGATTTTGCATAGAATCAATTTGGCCTGCCCCTTGATTTCCTTTGAGGGACTATTCAAGAACTGGTTGCAGATTTCCTCGGCAATATCAAAGTATCCTGGATAGCGCGGGCCGGCTTCTTCGGCGAGTTTGTCGGCGTAATCCAGGTCGTTCTTTGATTGCCGGTCATCGCCGGATGCAAACGCGGCAAAAAGCAGAAGCGATACGGCCAGCAGAGTTTTCAATTTCATATAGATTATAGTTTCTTCTCTTCTTCGCTTAATATGCTGATTTTCGCCCTAATCAGAATCAGGAGTACGTGTTTGGCATATGCCTTGGCCCGTTGCTTGAAGAAAAAGCCGATGACGGGCAGTCGGCCGAGCAACGGCACTTCGGAAGCCATATCCACATTCCGTCCGGTGGAATAACAACTCATCAGGAGCGTGCCGCCATCCGGTATAATCGCATTGCCGCGGGCCCGCTGGAGGAACATATCCGGCAATTCAATATCAACAGTTCTCGTGCCGGCGCTTAAGATGGTCGTTCTTAACGTCCGTAAATTAGGCAGCGGGTCGGTTAAAGATGCCATCGTCGGCCGCAGTTCCAGCGAGATATACTTCAAGTCGGAACTGACCACCGGCCGGACATCCAGGACTATGCCCTGGGCCGTCACATCGGGAATCGGGTCGGCCATCCCGACGCCGGGCAGGACAATCACGATGTCGTAATCTTTAATATAGGTAAACTGGTCTGTAATCTGGATATGGGCGCGCTGGCCGTTGCCGACGGTTAACTGTGGCGCATTGACGATGGTGGCTGTTTCGTTTTTCTGGACCGCGCTGAGCAACAGCCGGAATGCGGTCTGGTCCAGCAGTGTGTAGGCCATAATGGCACCGCCGGTGGGCGACGGTTCCTCTTCTGAAAGGAACTTGGCATACGGGTCGGAAGCGGACAGGTTGTGTTCAATCCGGGCGCGCAACTCGCGCCGATACGGCGTCAAACTCGTTACATTCTGTTTCTGGTAAGTCCCGTAGATGCCGGAGGTCAGGCCGGTAAAACCGGCGCCGTCCGGCGGCGCCAGCGAAAAATAGGACGGCAACTGCGGCGAATTCAGGCCGCTGAAATTAACCCCGATATCTTCCAGGAAATGCTGCTCCACCGTGATGAATCTGCTTTCAATGGTCACCACGATATCGGCCGCCGACCTGACCTGGTTCAAAAGCGTTTCTATCTGGCGATGCACTTCCGGGATATGCGTCACGACCAGGACGCCGGCATTTTCCTGGAAAACCGCATCGCGCGGCGTTTCCCAGCCGCCTTCGTTCTTAGCCGTGGTCGCTTTAATCAGTTCCACCAGTTGCTGGCCCGAGATGCGCGGTATCTGAGACTCAGTGCCGGGTTCTTCAACCGGCAACGTCCCCAAACTCACGGCCGGTCCGGGGTAATCAATCAGCGGAATGGTCAAATCAAGAATATCATACCAGCGCGTTTCCATTTTATGTTCCAGCACCTTTTCAACCGTGGTAATAATCACCACGCCGTCTCTTATGAAATAACCCCATTTGTTGGTGGACAGCATATCCTTGAGCGCCTCGCCCAGCGGTATGCCGACCACATTATAAGTGAGCGTGGTGTTGGGGTCGGCGATAGCCGAATCGGCATAAATATTCAGTTTCGGGAAAGTATCGCGGATGAATTTTATCACATCGTTAAGGGAAGTGGGTTCCTTGAAAGGCAGGTTTATCTTCCGTTCCAGGAACAATTCGGTCTGCTTATCCAGTTCCGAGACGGTCTTTTCCTTGAAAATCTTCTTGGGCCCGCGGTGTTCTATTTTTTCCCAGGTTTCCTTATCCGGAAAATTGATGACATCAACCACCGGCAGGGTTTTGGTGTCGTAGATTTCAAATGTGCGCTTCCATTCCTCGGCCAGCGACTGGGTGGACAACCGTTTGCTTTTATGCCGCAGCGCCGCCAGAGAAATCACCCGCAGTTTATCGGCCATCAGGTTGGACGGGTCTTTTTCCAGAATCGTCTGGCAGAGCGCATTGGCCTTATCATAGCGTTCCTTGTCAAATTCTTCCCGGGCCTGCCTGAAGAGCATCTCAATGGTCCGGGCGAACTCTTCGCGTCGTTTCTGTTCTTCTATTTCGGATAACTGCCGGGCCGATTTCTCCCGCCGCCGGGCCAGTTCCACTTCTTTGTAGGCCTTATTCTCCTGCGTCCGCTTCAGGTAACTTTCGGCTTCTTTCTGGTACTTTTCCAGGTCGGCTTTATACGGGAACCATTTGACCGATTCCACCACCCATTTGAATTCCTCTTCGGCCTTCTGGTAATCTTCCTGGTTGTATGCCTGGATGCCCTTATTGAGGTGGTGTTCCACCTCCAGTTTTGCCTGCTGTGTTTTGGCGACTATTTCCGAGAAGAGTTTCCGGGAGACATCGCCCATCTCGCCGGGCGTGTATTCGCCGCGCGAAAGCCGTATTTCGGTCAAAAGCGTCTGGGCCTTGTCGTGGTTTGGGTTCAATTCCAATGCCTTGGTGAGCGCTTCGGACGCCTCGGCGAACTTTAACTCCTGGTAAAACTTAAATCCGGCCTGGTAATAACTTTCAGACATCGTGCCTTTTTCTTTTATCTCAACCGTCTTTTCCGACTCCAGGCGCCTAAGCACATCGGCCGAATCGCCTGTGGCGGTTGGCTCGTGCGCCCGTTCCCGTTCAGGCGGGGCGCCGGTTTCCCGGGCCGGGGATTCGCCCCTCGCTTTGGCCGTTTCCGGACCGGCCGCCTTTCCGCCACACCCGAAACCGGTTGTGATAAATAGAAACAGAGTCAGAATAAGAAAGATACCAGTTATGCGCTTGGCCATAAATACCTCCACACAGTTATTGCTTTATGGGAAATTCGTATTCTTTTACATTATTATTGCGGTCGGTATAAATTATCTTGGGAACCTTTATTATACGAGGCGGCTTACCGGGCTCCATAATTTCTTCCCTTGTAGTTTCTTTAATATCGGTAAGCGTATAATCTGTTGCAAATTCACCCGCACCCATCTTTTCGCCTTTATTGACGATGAACCTTTTGTTTCGCCATTGACCGTCCACATATTTTTCTATCTTGCACTGCATCCTGGGTAGCGGGTCAATCTCGGCAAAAATAAAACCAATTTTCAGGTTGTCCAGCGTCGTCACCTTGAACTGGTTGCTCGGCTCGCTTTCCTTCTTGGGGGCGTTGGGCGTCTCGGTATAGGCCGTGAGTTGATAAGCAAACTCGGTGGTCGGCGTTATCGGTTTATCTTCGTAAACATAAACGCCGTCCGTGGGCGTAATCGTATCCGCGGGCAGTTCTATTATCAGTCCAAAATCCTTATCCTGCGCGGCCTTGCGGTAAACCCGGTAACTCTTTATCTCCGCCTTGGAATTCTCGTTCTTGGACCAGGTCAGCACGACCCGGTCAGGTTTGTCCGCAACCGTGGCGGCGCTTTTGAATACCGGCGGCAGGTTGGGCTTTTCGGTTCTAATCACTACATCCTTCTTAAACGCCACCCGCCAGACCGGCTGGTAATACATCAGCCAGTTATTGCTCTCCTGCGGGGCGGTCGCCTGTTCCCATCTGGCCCGGATTATCTCGGAATATTTTAGTTCGTTCCCGGCGGGCGGCGGATTGGTATTAATGGCTTTTCTCAACTTCTCAATCTTATCGTTCAATTGCTGGACCTGCCCATCCGGCGCGCCGGACATATAGTTGACCAGCGCCACCAGCACCGCGATGACGCAGGCTATCAGCGCCAGCCGTATCGGATAGGTTGTTAGGAACGAAATAATCTTATTCATTTTTAGCAAGCGGATTAAACGGATTTACCTGATTAATCTGCGTTTATCTGTGTTCATCTGTGGTTTCAAAATCCAGCGCCTCGCCGTGCAGAACGAGTCTTACCAACGGCGGCG
>JACQXL010000241.1 GCA_016208805.1 Planctomycetota bacterium
AGGCGGTCAGGTTTTCCGGGGTTTCAATCTTGAGCCATTTATCCTTTTCGTCAACCACTTTCACGGTTGCGCCTTCGGCAATCTGGCCGATGACATCGCCGTCCGGCTTGGTGCGCACATTAATCCGGTCCTTGGCCGAACCGACGCCTTCCTTGACTTCCACGAACTTCTTGCTTATCCAGCAGGATATCTGGGGCGGGAGTTGGACTTCCAGCCAACTCATCTGCTCGTTGACCACGACCAATTTCTGGCCTTTGGCGAGCGTGTAAATGACCGGGTAATTCTGTCCGGCGCCGGTGCGGATATTGAGTTTATTGGAGGTTACCTCCACGACCTGCTGGGGTTCCTCTGCCAGGGCAATGGGGTTGCCCGTCAGGCCGACGAGCGCCAGACAAATCGCCAACAACAGTCTTTTCATTTTATCCTCCTTAATAATATTGTCACCCTGAGCGTAGCGAAGGGTCTCAAGATTCTTCGCCTCCGGCTCAGAATGACGAGAGCGGTTATGACATTCCTGTTACTATTTTATCGGTAATAATTTATGGTTTCTATACAGGGTGTCCCAAAAGTGTCATTGCGAGGAGCGGTGCGACGAAGCAATCTGACACAACGTGTCACCCTGAACGAAGTGAAGGGTCTCATAACTTGTAACGAGATTCTTCGGCTTCGCCTCAGAATGACGCTCGGCGTCAGATTGCCACGCTCCCTTCGGTCGCTCGCAATGACAGAATGGGGCTTTTAGACACTCTGTATATAATATAATTTACGAACTAATGCAACAGTTTTTTGATTATTTCGGATACTTTTCCCAGCCGGTTTCTTTCTTGATGGTTTCCTTCCACTGTTTGACGAACTCGTCCTCTTTGGTCCGTTTGACGCTATTGAGCAGGTCTTTCTTTTTGGCCTCAAACTTATCGGTCTCGGCGCCGCGCTGGTTCGCGACCTGGACCAGGTAATAGGTCGGCCCGGTGCCTTCGTCCAGCACCTCAAATTCGCCTTCCTGCAACTTGAATACCTTCTTGATAAAATCCTGGCTGACGCCGGGCTTGAAGGCGTCGCCGTAGTCGCTGGATTTGATATAACCGGTTTCCCTGGCGTTGAATCCTTCATCCGTCAGGTTGGCGAACCATTTCAACTTTATCGCCGCGGTTGCCTTGGTATCCGGCAGTTTCGGCTCTTTCTCGTTGGCTTTCATATCCTCGTTGACCTTATTGGTGATGGACTGGGCCAGGTTATGGGCGGCCTGCTTGGCCAGTTCGGTTGCCTTGGACTTGATTATGTCGTGCCGGACTTTTTCCTCCAGTTGGGCGGTCAAGCCGGGCACATAGACATCCTTTTTGCCCAGTAACCTGAAGATAAAACAGCCCTTATCGGTGGATACGGTGCTACTGACCTCGTTTACCTGGAAACTGCTGACCTGCTTGGACAGGAAGGTTGAATCGCCCAGTTCTTTTTCCAACTCCTTGACGTTATCGCCGGCAAACCAGCCGGTCTTGTTGTAGCGGATGCCGAATTCATCAGCCAGCGCGGGCAGTGACACCTCTTTGTCCATCAGGGTTGCTGAGTTTATCTTCTGTTCCGCTTTGGTGATGGTCTCCAGCGACAGGTCTTTGGCGGATTCCTCTTTGACTTTCTTGCGGACTTCCTCTTTGACATCGGCCGGTTGTTTGTCCTTGAATTCGTCGTCCTTATGTTTGGTATAATATTTTTCCATATCCGCCTCGGTCGGTTCGGCTGTTTTGGCTTTCATATCCTCGTTGGCCGCAAAGATGTATTCAATCTGGACCTTGCCGGGTACTTCGTAATCGCTTTGGTGGACTTCAAAATATTCCTTTATCTCGTCGTTATTCTTTATGCGCATCTTATCCGTAAAGTCTTCCGGTTCAAAGGCGCACCAGCGCACCTTTATTTCCGCATTCTGCTGGGTATATTCCTTGAAGATGTCGTCCAGCGTTGGCGCCACCGAATGGACCACGAAATTGCGGTATTTATAGACCTTGAGGAACTCGGCCGCGGTCCGCTCAAATGCCGGCTCGGAAATCTGTAAATACCCCAGGAACGAGCGGTATTTGTCCAGGTCAAACCCTTTCTCGCGGTCGGCCACCAGATGCGAGGTCTTCAGATAATCCTTGACCTCCTCATCGGTCACTTTTATACCGGCCTTATCGGCCAGGTTTGAGAGCATCATCACGTTCCAGGTCAACTCATCCAGGAACTCGTCCTGTTTCTTGGTCCATAATTCCAGGTCAACCATATCAAATGGCGGCAGGTAAGCGAAATAGAAGTGCATATTGTTAAAATGCTGGAGTATCCACTGTGTAAATTTCCCCCAGCGGTAGCGGTAGTCCTGGAATTCTGCATTGGTAACCTTTTTGCCGAACATCTGGCCGGCGTAGTTGGCGTTGTCTTTACCGCCGCTCAGGACATCCAGCATCACGCCGGTAATGCCGAATGCCAGCGCCGTGACGATGGCCAGGATGAACAGCGCTATCCGTTCGTGTTCCCTGGTTTTTCTGGTCAGGTTCTTAAGCATCGTATTAATCAGTGTTTATCTGCGTTCATCTGTGGTTCCGTGGCCGGCGCCAGTTCCACAGGTTTCAGTAAATCCTTTATAGAAGATAATCCGAGTAATTCAAGAAAATTGTTAGTAGTTCCGTAAAGAATTGGACGGCCCAGCGCATCGCCCCGGCCGGTAATCCGGATGAGTTTCTTGTCCATCAACCCGCGGACAATCGCGCTGGAATCCACGCCGCGGATGGCTTCCACCTCGGCCCGGCCAATCGGCTGTTTATAAGCGATGATGGACAGTGTCTCCAGCGCCGCATTGGAAAGCGTCCCTTCCTGACGGGTCTCCTTTAACTTTATCAGATACGGCTGGAAATCAGTCCGGGTGCGCAACTGGTATCCGCCGGCTATCTCAAATACCGTGAAGGCGTTGCCGTTGGCATCGTACGACTGCTTTAACTCCTGCAGGCAGTTCTTGATATCGTCTGTCTTGGCGCTGACGCCCCGATGTGAATCGGGACGCCCCGCATCCGAAGGCATCGGGGCGCCGATAATCTTCTGAATCTGGTTGACGGCCAGCGGTTTCTCCGAGGCAAATAGCAGGGCCTCTATGATGGGTTTTAGGTTATCAACCATAAATAATCTGTGTAATCACTGAACTCTTGCGAAAATAGATTTAAGAAGCCAGCGCTAAACATTCATAAATTTGTGTTGGTTCCCATTGGTCTTTGACTTTTTGCCTAACCCAATCCACAAGATTTTTCAGGGTATCACAAGCCAGTTTGCGTCGCGC
>JACQXL010000247.1 GCA_016208805.1 Planctomycetota bacterium
TGCGCCTGCCTGCGCCAAGCGGAGCGCGGCAGGCAGGGATTTGGGACGAGATTCTTCGCCCTACGGGCTCAGAATGACCATGCCATGCCGCATGGCGTGGCACTTTTTGGGTGGTTTATTTCCCATTTCGCAAGAGTTCAGAAGTAAGCGGATTTAATCGGCTCTATCCGCTAAATCAGTTTACTGATAAAATGAACCGCATTATCTCACGTAACAAGAACGACGAAGACATCAGTCTGGATAACACCCTCCGGCCATCCGATTTTGACGAGTTTATCGGCCAACCCAAGATAGTCAACAACCTCAAGATTTACATTGAGGCGGCCAAGAAACGGCAGGATGTCCTGGACCATATCATCTTCACCGGACTGCCCGGGCTGGGCAAAACCACGTTGTCGTATCTGGTCACCCGGGAACTCGGCTCCAATATCAAAACCGTCACCGGCCCGTCCATTGAACGACCGGCTGACCTGGCCGGCATATTGACCAACCTGAAGAAGGGCGATGTGCTGTTTATAGACGAGATTCACCGCATCCCGTCCATCGTAGAGGAATATCTCTATTCGGCGATGGAGGATTTCGTGCTGAATATAATGATAGACCAGGGCCCGCACGCCCGGTCGGTCCAACTCAACCTGGCCCGTTTCACCCTGATTGGCGCCACCACCCGGGAAGGCCTGCTCACCGAGGCATTCCGGAGCCGGTTCGGCATCTTTGAGAAACTCGGCCTCTACCCCAAGGACGACTTAGTCAAAATAGTCAGGCGGTCGGCCAAACTGCTGGATGTCAAGGGCGCGGATGAAGCGTTTGAGTTGATAGCCCGGCGCAGCCGCGGCACGCCCCGGGTGGCCAACCGCGTCCTGAAACGTATCCGCGACCTGGCACAGGTCAAAGCCAATAATATTATCACGCTCCAGATTGCCCAGGAAGGGCTTGATATGCTGGGCATTGATAACCAGGGGCTGGACGAAACCGACCGCAAGATATTGAATACGGTTATTTCCTATAACGGCGCGCCGGTGGGTTTGAAGACGATTGCCGTCTCGGTCGGCGAGGAGGAAGATACGATTGAAGAGGTTTACGAGCCGTATCTGATTCAGTGCAGTTTCCTGGAAAAGACGCCCCGGGGCCGGAAGGCCACCGCCCAGGCCTATGAACACCTTCATAAACCCTGCCCGGCCAATAACCCGCAGCCGGAACAGAAAAGGATATTCTAACTATGGAACTTAAAGGCGAATTAACATTACAGGGGCTGGTGGAAATATTCAAGACCATCCTGGAAAGCGGCAAGGAGTGCACCCTGATTGTATTTGATGCCGAAAGCAAGAAATCATTCTTCTTCGCCAAGGAAGCCATCCGGATATTCTTTTCCGGCAAGCGCCGGGTTCTGCCCATCGGCGAGTTGCTGGTCAAGGCCAAACTGATTACGGTGGAACAACTGGCCGAGGCGCTCCGGCTCCAGAAATCAACCCATTTCCGGTTGGGCGAAGTCCTTTTCCAGATGGGACTGGTCAAGGAAGCGCAGGTGCTCCAGGCCGTCCGTTACCAGATAGAGGAAGAAGTTTACGGTTTATTTACCTGGGAAACCGCCAATTTTGAACTGTTTGAAGGCCCGCCGCCTGAGGAACTGGAAGAAACTCCGGCCACATCGCTGCCCTTTGATACCCCCGCATTTATCCAGGAATCGCTCAGCCGGTTTGAGGAACTTAAATCCATCAAGCAGGTGATTCCGGCGATTAGCACTATTTTCATAACGACCGAAGACGGCGAGGAACTCGCCAATAAACCCGATTTACAGCCGATTTTCAAGAAAGTCCTGCCGCTGGTGGACGGTTTGCGGACAATGGAAGATATCATCAACGAATGCCCGATGACCACCTCGTTTGAAATATATAAGGCCGTCTATCTGCTCAATAACAAAGGCGCCATCCAGAAGGTGTCATTTGAGCAGATTAAGGAAACCGCCCGCGAATTGCAGAGACAGAACAAGAACGAAAAAGCGCTCCTCTTCTACCATCAGGCCACCAAGATTAACCCGTCCGACGTGATTGTCCTGCAGAACTACGCTGAAATACTGGAAAAACTCGGCCGCAAAGACGAGGCCGGCAACGAATACAAGAGATTAGGCGACCTGATGGAAGAGAAAAACAACTCCAAACAGGCGCTGATTGCCTACCAGCGCGCGCTTAACTGCCTGCCCGATGACGAATACATCCACCTGAAACTGTTTGACCACGCCGTCCTGCAAAAACAGGTCGCCGAGGCCGTAATGATAGGCAAACAACTCCTGAAAATCTACGGCCGTTCCAAGGAAGCGGATAAAATGACCGGGTTGGCCACTAAACTCTATGAACTCCAGCCACCCGATTTTGAACTGCGCGCCTATGTCTCTTCGGCCTATTATGTGATGGGCGAATTTGAGAAATCCAAGGAAGAATTAACCAGGGCCGTCAAAGGACTGCCGTCCCAGAAACTGGACGACCTGATAAAGGCGTATGAGAACGTCATGGAAATAGAACCGCACCACGCCGATGCCAGGTATCAGATTGACCGCCTGCTGAAGATAAAAGCGCATAAGCGGCGCATCAAACGGTTGCTCATCACGGCCGGTATATTGGTCTTTCTGTTAATCGGCGCCGCGGCCGGACTGTTCTTCTACGACCGGCAAATCCAGCAGAACGAGTTCGCCGCGTTCAAAAAGGAATTGGAAACACTCAAACAGGCCAAGCGCTACGAGGAAGCCATTGCTAAATGCAAACAGTTCAATTATCCCTATGCGGTTCTGACAATGCGACTGCTCAAGGACGAAATCGCCGCCATAGAACTCCTGATTCATAAGAACAAACAGGTTAAGTTAAACGCCATCGTTGAGAAACTCAGCCAGTTGAAACAGGAATTCATCCAGGCCGAAGGTCAGCTGGCCCAGGTGGCGGAATACGACCAGATTCTCAAGACTTATCGCGACCTGCACGACAAGGCCAACCAGACCTTCCAGCAGACCTTCCCGGAAAATCCGCCGCCGGTAAAGGAGCCGTTTGAGGGCTATAACAACATCCGCCGTGAATTTGAGGGGTTCGTCAGCGTCATCCAGCAGAAGATGAAAGAGATTATGGACTATCTCAACGAAGCCCAGGCGCTCTTTTATCAGACCGAAGAACTCACCAAGCAGGACAAACTTGACGAAGCCGCCAAACTTATTTACAAACTGGTCAACGACTATCCGCATTCAATGGTTTCCCGGAACGCCCGCATCCCGATAAAAATAGAAACCGAGCCGTCCGGCGCCGAGGTGTTCCTGAACAACAACAAGGAAGGCGCCACCCCGCTGGTCGTTAAATTGCCCCTCAAAGGAGCCGCCCGGCTCAAAGTCGCCCGGCGCGGATACCAGGCGCAGGAAAAAGATATCAAACCATACGAACAATCGCATCTGATGCTAAAACTGGATAAAAAAGCCGAATGGTCCTATGCCACCGGCAAGCCCGTTGAATCCACGCCGGCACTGCTCAATGACGCCCTGACTGTCGGCGGTCTTGACGGATTCGTCTATTCGTTCAACCCGTCCGGCGGTCAACTCCACTGGCGCTTCCGCACGGATAACCTGTCCGAAATCACTTCATCGCCCAGGTTCACCACCCGGGTGATTGTCTTCGGCTGTGCGGACAATGCTGTCTATGCCATCCGTCCGGAGGCCGGCAGCGCCCGTAAATATTATTCCTTCAAGGCCGGCGGACCGGTCAAGGCGTCGCCGGTATTATCAGCGGACGGCAACACCGTCTTCATCGGCAGCGCCGACGGCAATTTCTATGCGCTCAATCCCAAACTGGAATTGCTCTGGAAATTCCCGGCCGGCGGCAAGATTGTCAATACCGCGGCGCTTGATAGCGATACCGTCTATGTCGCCTCCGAAGACGGCTTCTTATATTATCTGGACCCGGCCAAAGGCGCGTCCAGATGGAAATTGGGCGTCGGGCTAAAACCGACCGCGCCGGTGAAATACAACAACAATATCTTCGTCTGCAGCGAGAATAATATTATGGCCATCAGCACCTCCAGCCCCAAGATAGAATGGCAATTCAAGGTCAAAGGCGAAATCACCGATGCGCCGGCCGCGGCCAAAGACACCCTCTTTGTCCCGGGCGGCGATAAAACCCTTTATGCCGTTGATATCAATAAACGCGCGGTCAAATGGCAGTTCCAGGCCAAAGGCGCGCTCAAGGCCAGTCCGGCCGTCGCGGATGATGTCGTCTATTTCGGCAGTGACGACAACTACGTCTATGCGCTCAACGCATCCAACGGCGATGAAATCTGGCGCTATAAAACCGGCGGTCCCGTCCGGGCCACCCCGTATATCCATAAAAATATGGTCTATGTCGGCTCGGATGACAATAATATTTATGCCATAGAAAAATAGGTGTTTTTCTTGACCCTGTTAGAAATGTTTGATATAGGGTTACCCTTTATCAACAAACGGAGAATCGGCTAAATCCGTTTAATCAGTTTACAGAACTATATGGCAAAGATTATAACATCGCACAAGACCTATCTGGCCAAGGAGGACGAGGTCAAACAGCGCTGGCACCTGATAGATGCCACCGACAAGATTCTCGGCCGGCTGGCCGTCCAGATTGCCAATATCATCAGGGGCAAACACCGGCCCACCTATACGCCCCATATGGATACGGGCGATTTCGTGGTCGTGATTAACGCCGAAAAGATTAAACTCACCGGAAAAAAGCCGGACCAGAAGGTATATAAACGCTATTCCGGTTTCCACGACGGCCAGAACCTGGTGCCGTTCAAAACCGTGATGGCCAAAAACCCGGAACGGGTGATTTATCTGGCCGTCAAACGGATGCTGCCGTCAACTAGGTTATCGGATTATCTCCTGCGCAAACTCCATATTTACGCCGGCGACCAACACCCGCATCAGGGACAGAAACCCGAACTGCTTAAGGTTGAGCCGCAGCGAAATCCCGCTACTTATAGCGGGGCTGAATTAAAATGACAGAAACAACAACGACAACGACAACGCACTCATACCGCGGCACCGGCCGGCGCAAAACCGCCATCGCCCAGGTCGTCCTGAAAAAGGGCACCGGCAAAATCACCGTCAACGAACTGGAATACAACAAATACTTCCCGACGATTGAACAGCAGTTAACGGTCCTGAAACCATTTACGGTGATGAGCCTGCTGGGCCGTTATGATGTTACGGCCGTGGTCAGTGGCGGCGGCAAGGTCTGCCAGGCCGATGCCGTGGTGATGGGCCTGGCCCGGGCGCTGAAAGTCAGCGACAAAACCCTCGCGCCAACACTCCGGAAAAACGGGTTCCTCACCCGCGATTCCAGGATGAAGGAACGCTAGAAATACGGCCAGAAAGGCGCCCGCAGACGCTTCCAGTATTCCAAGCGGTAAACCAAGCCACAGATTACACGGATTCCTTATTACTGAACTCTTGCGAAAATAGATTTAAGAAGCCAGCGCTAAACATTCATAA
>JACQXL010000029.1 GCA_016208805.1 Planctomycetota bacterium
CCCCTACCGTCCAGTGGACACTACCGTACCGTCCAGTAGGCACTACCGTACCGTCCAGTAGACACTACCCTACCGTCCAGTAGACATACCCCTACCGTCTGGGGGGCATACCCCCTCCCCCCACTGTGATTAAAAATCAGCCGGAAATGAGTTAAGTGGTAAATTCGGCTCTTTGAGGGAGCCCCACTGGAGTGAATAATCCGGGCTATGAGGAGAGGTATTTGTCAATCGCCCGGGCGGCGATTTTGCCCTGGCCCATCGCCTGAATCACGGTCGCCGCGCCGGTGACGATATCACCGCCCGCATAAACGCCCTTCTTGCTGGTCGCCAATGTGGCCGGGTCGGCCACGATATTGCCGTCATCGTTGAGTTTGATGTCCGGCGTGGCTGATAACAGGAGCGGGTTCGGACCGTTGCCGATGGCCATAATCACCGTGTCAACGGCTATCTCAAAATCAGAGTCCTTAATCGGGACGGGTCGACGCCGGCCTGATTCATCCGGCTCGCCTAACTGCATCTTGATGCATTTGATAGCACGCACCCAACCATCCGCGTTAGCTATCCCGCTATAAGTAGCGGGATCTCCGCCGAGTATCGCCACCGGGTTGGTCAGTAACTGGAAGTCAATAGTCTCATCCTTGGCGTGGTGGACTTCGTCTTTCCGGGCAGGTAGTTCGGTCTCGGAGCGGCGATAGACGATATAGACCTTATCGGCGCCCAGGCGCAAGGCGCACCGGGCCGAGTCCATCGCGACATTGCCGCCGCCTATCACCGCCACCCGCTTGCTCTTAACTATGGGCGTGTCATATTCAGGAAACAGATACGCCTTCATCAGGTTGACGCGGGTCAGGTATTCATTCGCCGAGTAAACACCATTGAGGTTCTCGCCGGGGATACCCAGGAACATCGGCAGACCGGCGCCGGTGCCGACAAACGCCGCACTGTAACCCTCGCTAAAAAGACGGTCTATACTGGTAATATTGCCGACCAGCATATCGGTCTGAACTCTAACACCTAACATAGAAAGATAATCAACCTCTGACTGGACAATGGCCTTGGGCAGACGGAACTCCGGGATGCCGTAAACGAGGACGCCGCCGGCTTTATGAAGCGCTTCAAAGATGGTAACCGAGTATCCCTTGAGGGCCAGGTCGCCGGCGCAGGTCAGCCCGGCCGGACCTGAGCCGACAATGGCAACCTTCTTGTTCTTTTTCTCGGCGATAGCCGGTATTTTAACGGCGTTATGATTGCGTTCGTAGTCGGCCGCGAAGCGTTCCAGCGCGCCGATGGAAACGGGTTTATCCTTCTTACCGATGATACAAACCTTCTCGCATTGGTCTTCCTGCGGGCAGACGCGCCCGCAGACGGCCGGCAATGCATTAGTTTCTTTTATCTTGCGGGCGGCTTCTACGAATTTGCCCTCGCTAATCAGTTTGATGAATTGGGGTATGGCCACTTCAACCGGACAGCCCTTGATGCAGGCCGGTTTCTTGCACTGAAGGCACCGGCCGGCTTCCTTCATAGCGATTTCTTCGGGATAGCCGAATGGAACCTCGTTGAAATCCTTGATGCGGTCCAGCGGTTTTTGCTCGGGCATCGCCTGGCGCTGGGTTTTATCTTTCTTCGGTGTCGTTTCGTCTGTCATAGTCTAATCTTTCTATTTAGAGTTTCTTAATCAGGATAAGATACAACCAGTTGATAATAACGCCCCCAACCAGTAAAATCTTTATGACTGGAACCGGAACGGTTATTCTGAAATCATTCTTACTCAATAGCACTGTTAAAGATATCAGACCGGCTATAAAAATAGTGACCGTTCCCAGAAATACCAACGGGTTAAACAGGAATGAGTCCAGCAGGTGCAGGTGAGACAGGTTCATAATAGAGCGTGTTCCGCCGCAGGTTAGGCAAGGAATGCCGGTGATATTCTTGAATGTACAGGCCGGCAGGTAATTCAGCGGCAGGTTTATATAATGAATCAGGCCGGCAACCAGAATCATAAATACCGCAATGCCGCCGTAAATAATGCCATAATGGGCGTTAGTTTTATTGAGCGTCATCTATTTTGCTATCCCCACTATTAATAGCGGTACGACAATCGCGGCAACTATGGCCAAACAACAAACACAAACCAGTGGCAGTAAATAAGCCACTATCGCCTTCCAGACCGGAATCTGGTGCGTTTCCTTGAGACCGATAATAACAAGCACTATCGACCAGACACCGCCAATAATTCCCCCGCACATCGGTATAATATCAAATACCATCGGCCCCTGGGCATAACACATACTCCGGAAGGTTGCCTCAAATCCCTTCTTGTTTCCACCCAAAATCATCAGGCAAAGGTGCCAGATGCCACTCCCGACAAATAAACCAATAGTAATAAGCAATGGTGAAATAACCAGAGAGATAAACCAGAGGGTTATAAGATTTACCCCGAACATATCACACAATATCTTATTGCTCTCCTGGTTTGACATTCCGAAGGCGTTTATATTGAGCATCTCCATAACGATGTTCCAGCCGACAGCGAAAACCACGCCGATGATTCCCGTAATCAGGGCGTAAACAAATGGCGCGCCGATACCGGCATTGGTCGGCATAGCCCGGAAGAACCGGTTCGGGTAAAAGGTTGCCTCCAGCCAGGTATTAAAGAGCCGGCGGAAGAAGTCGCCTTTATCATCCATAAAGGGTTTGGTCCCGCTGGGCTGGTTTATATCCTGAGACGGCGGTTGTAACCCGCTTGATGTTTCTTGCATTTAATCTACTCTCCAGAGGTATAAGAAGTTCGGGGTATCCTTTTCCATGATTATCTTTTGGATATCCATCAGCGGATAATTATTGCGTGCGCCGAAGATTTCCCAGAAACCAATCTGTTTCTGGTATTCCACCAGCCGGGCCGAGGTGATGCCGGCCTTTTCTTTGGCAATCCGGAAGGCGTCTTCCCGGTCGCCCAGTTCATCCACCAGGCCGTTCTTGAGGGCCTGTTCGCCGGTATAGATACGTCCGTCGGCCAGTTCAATGATTTTCTCACGCGTAAGGTTATTACGCCCTTCGACAACCACATTGATAAACCGCTGATACATTTCATCAATCAGGTCCTGCAATATCTTCCGCTCTTCTTCGGTCATCGGGCGGGTGCCGGAGCCGATGTCTTTCTTGTCGGCGGATTTAATGACCTCGCTTTTCAGTCCGATTTTATGGAAGAGCCCTTCAATATTAAGGAAATTGGCAATCACACCGATACTGCCGGTGATGGTGGTGGGCTGGGCAATGATACGGTGGGCGGGCGTGGAGACATAATAGCCGCCCGAAGCAGACACTTCGGCCATAGAGGAAATAATGGGCACTTCCGGACGGGACTGCTTGAACCGTTTCAGGGCGGTATGAATCCGGTGGCAGGCGGTAATCCCGCCGCCCGGGCTGTTGACATCAAGAATGATTGCTTTAACCAAACGGTCGGCTCTGGCTTTTTCCAGCGCATCTACCACCGATTCAACCGGGTCGTGCCGGACACCCCAGATGGAAGCATCGCTATCGGTTGACATAATGACGCCTTTTATGGGTATCACCAGCACTTTATTAGCGGAAAATGCATCGCCGCCGATGGCCTTTTCCCGATAGTGTTTTTGGTCCGATGCGGCGGTGGGAACGATACTGCCGGCCAGCGCGACAAGAAGGACCAGATTTATCACGGCGCTGATAACCAGCAATACGCCCAGAATAATGGCGAGCCAAAAACTGAGCGGACGCTTCGGAGTGGCTGGAATATCTGACATAGTAAAATTATCTTACTTGCCTTTCCGCCTCAAGGGCGAGGTCCACGCAGGTTGGGTTATGGCGGAATTCCTCTACGGCCTGGTTTTCCTGAGTAACATACATCCGGAGACGCTTCTGGAGTTCGTCAAAATCAACCTGATGACCGTCAAATTCAGGACCGTCCACGCAGGCAAATTTGGTCTTGCCGCCTACGGTCACCCGGCAACAACCGCACATACCGGTCGCATCCACCATCATAGCGTTCAGACTGATATATGTTTTGAGATTGTATGATTTAGTTACCCCACAAACAACCTTCATCATCGGGACCGGCCCGATAGCCACGGCCAGGTCTATCTTGTCGCCCCGGTTGATTATTTCTTTAAGCAGGTCAGAGGTGAATCCTTTTTTACCGTAAGAACCGTCGTCCGTACCGACGATGAGTTCATCGGATGCCTTGCGCATTTCGGGTTCAAGAATCAGCAGGTTTTTGGAGCGGGCGCCGATGATGGAGATGACCTTGTTGCCGGCGGCGCGCATTGCCTGGGCAATCGGGTGTACCGGCGCAATACCGATGCCGCCGCCGATACAGACGACCGTGCCGTATTTTTCAATGTGGGTCGGCTTGCCCAGAGGACCGACTATATCCTTTATTTTATCGCCGGCCTTCATCTGGCCGAGTTGCATTGTGGACTTGCCGACAGATTGGAATACCAGCGTGATAGTGCCTTTCTGGGGATCGGCATCGCAGATGGTCAGAGGAAACCGTTCGCCTTTTTCGTCTATAATCAGGACAACGAACTGGCCGGCCTTGCGTGAGCGGGCAATCAGGGGGGCATCAACTACCAGGCGGTAAACACAATCAGAGAATTGCTCTCTGGAAATAATCTTATACATCGCGGTATCGGTCACAACACGGTAACAGTTGGTATTAAATCCCCCTCGTTTTAGAGGGGACTTACTTTAAGTCTTCTTCCCTTCTTCGGATTTATCCTCTTTCTCGTCCTCGTCGCCTTCTCTCATACCCTTTTTGAATTCCTTGACGGATTTGCCGAGCCCGCGTGCCAGGGCGGGTATCTTGGTTGCGCCGAACAGAAGCAATAAAATCAATAGAATCACCAGTAATTCCTGCATACCTAATCCGAACATATACTACTTCTCTCTTTCCCCCGATGAATATCGGGACTCCGTTGCGGCTACGCCCGCATCCACACGAATGCAAGATTTCCGGTTATTTCTATCAAACATCCCTAACAGGGTCAAGAAAAAGAAGGTATTATTTGACAGAATAACAACCGTGATTTATAAGGAAGCCAGAAGAACAGGAAAATCCCGCCTTGGCGGGACTGGTCTCCTTATAAAAGGAAATTCCTATACTATTGAATTATGAAACTATTGGTCACTTGTCCACGACGATATTGCGGACGGCAAATCAGTTAATCGTTTGATGAAACAGGGTTTTGAGGCGGTGGTGAACTTTGCGGCCGAGTCGCACGTGGACCGGAGTCTGTATGAGCCGGCCGTATTCTTGAGGACAAACATCATCGGCACACAAACTATGCTTGACGTGGCCCGCCGGAATAAGGTAAAACGGTTCGTGCAGGTCTCAACGGATGAGGTTTACGGTTCGCTCAAGAAGACGGAAGCGCCTTTTACGGAAAATAGCCCGCTCCATCCCAGCAGTCCCTATTCGACCAGCAAGGCCAGCGCCGACCTTCTGGTCAAGGCATACGAGAAAACATTCGGCTATCCGGCGATTATCACCCGGGGCACCAATAACTACGGCCCATACCAGTTCCCGGAAAAGGTGATACCGCTTTTTATCACCAATCTTTTGGAAGATAAACCGGTCCCGTTATACGGCAAAGGAACGAATATCCGCGACTGGCTCTATGTGACCGACCATTGCCGGGCTATTGATACGGTCCTGCGCAAGGGCCGGCCCGGTGAAATCTATAATATCGCCGGCCTGGCTGAACGCAACAATCTGGAACTTACCAAAACTATCCTTAAAACCTTGCATAAGCCGCAAACATTGATAACCTATGTCAAGGACAGGCCCGGCCACGACTTCCGCTATGCCCTAAACATCTCTAAAATCAAAAGAGAACTGGGCTGGCAACCTAACTATGAATTTGAAGACGGGATACGACTGACCATAGAATGGTATAAGAACAACCGACTGTGGTGGCAGAGAATAAAAACCGGCGAATACCTTAAGTTCATAAAGAAACACTATGGATAATAAACAACGGATTAAACTGGTAGCGCTGATTTTTGTATTATTAGCCGGCTGGGTTTTTGCCGAGGAAGAAACTATCACACCTTCTGCTACTGCCTCTGAAGAGCATTTGTTAAAAGACATCCCGGAAATCAAGAAAGAGGTGGAACGGATTCGGGGCAAGAAGTTCAAGAGCGATGTGCCGGCCAAGATACAGTCGGAGGATGATTTCCGCAAGTTTCTCAAGACCCAGATAGACGAGGAACTGCCGCCGGCCAAGGCGCATCTGGTAGAAATATCGTTGATTAAATTGGGGCTCTTGCCTGAGGGCTACGACATCCGCAAGGGATTAGAGGATATCTATGCCAGCCAGGCCGGCGCATATTACGAACCAAAGACCAAAACTATCTATCTCCTGAAGACCGATGGCGTCACCAAAAGCGATATTAAAACGTATCTGGCACACGAACTCTGCCACGCACTCCAGGACCAATACTTTGACCTTGACAAACTCTACAAGGATTCCATAGAAGACGACGACCGGGCAATGGCGTTGAAATACCTGACCGAAGGCGAGGCGACATATCTGATGCTGATTTATTCCCTAAAACACGAAACACGGATGGAAATAACCCCGAACAGCCAGGTGCTCCAACTGGCTATAGGCCAATTCAAACATATGGACGGCGAACAACTCACCAAATTACTCACACTGGGCGCGTCATTTGCGCAGGAAGACTCGGCTGAAGCCAACCGGATGCTTGAATCATTAAAGGATATGCCGCCGTATCTATTGTTATCATTAGTGGCGCCGTATTTCCACGGGCTGGGTTCTATTGCCGGAATAATCAGCATTAAAAATGATGACAACGCCTGGCAGGCCGTAGATACTGTCTATAAAAACCCGCCTCGCACCACCGAACAGATAATCCATCCGGAAAAGATGCTGTCCGAGAAAGACGAACCGGCGCCGATTGGCAAACCCGGCCTGCCGGGAGATACCGAAATTATTGCGGACGGAGTACTGGGCGAATTCGGCTTCTGGTCGCTTTATGATATATTTGAAACTAAAGCGCCTCGTAAATCTTCAGAGGGTTGGGATGGCGACAGATATTATATCCTTAAACATAAAGAAACCGGCCATATCGGGCTTTATCTGGCCACGGCCTGGGATTCCGATGAAGACGCACTGGAATCTTTTAAGGCATACCAGAAAGTGCTACGGAAGAAATACCCCGGCTGGGAAAAAGACAAGACCGCAGTCAGTCCCGACACGAAGTGTCGGGATACCGGCGATAATAATATCATAAAATGGTATAGCCCGGATGGTCAATACCAGATTGTTCTTTCTATTAAAGAGAACCGATGGGATGTCTGGGAAGATATACCGAAATAGCCTTGCTCAGCACTTACTCCGTGGTGCAAAGGTGGTGGCTAATGGATATGTCGTAGTAAGTCTTTATTGAGCGTAACATAGTTAATGTCCTCTCTTATCCGTCATTCCTGCGAAAGCAGGAATCCAGGAAACCGCCAAAATACTGGATTCCCGCCTACGCGGGAATGACAAGCGGGACGGGAATGACAAGTGGGGCGGGAATGACACCATAGAGGGGTGGTTAGGACATTAACAAGGTGAATATCAATAGTTATTAGATATGACGAATTACAAAGTAAGTGCTGGACATAAGTGGCTGTAACAGTCCCCCGCTCTTTCTACCAGAAAGAACGGGGTACTTAACAGCCACTAATGGAGTCGCGTAATATGGAAGAACCTAAAAAAGAGGCAAAAGAGATAGATAAGTTATTCATCGCACTGGCTAAGAATAAGGGCTCGGATATGCATCTCAAGACCGGCTTGAAGCCGGTTTTCCGGATTGCCACGGTACTGCACGAGGTCGGCAATTATCCGCTCAGCGCGGCAGATATTAAACGATTTATCTACCAGATAATGAGCGATACCCAGACCAAACGGTTTGAGGCGGAAAATAACCTTGATTTCGCCTACGAGATTGAAGGGGTGGGCCGGTTCAGAATCAATGTCTTTCAGGAACGCGGCACTGTAGCCGTAGCGGTCAGGCGGGTCAATACCGAAATACCTTCTTTCGCCGACCTGCACCTCCCGCCGGTCATTCAGAAAATTGCAATGATGAAAGAAGGATTGGTGGTTGTTTCCGGCGTGACCGGCTCGGGCAAATCCACCACGCTGGCATCAATGGTCCAATACATCAATGACAACCGCAAATGCCATATCATCACCATTGAAGACCCGATAGAATATCTGTTTAAGGACAGCAAGTCTTTTATTAACCAGCGTGAAATCGGCATTGATGTGGCTTCATTCAATGCGGCATTAAAATATATTGTCAGGCAAAACCCTGATGTGATTCTGGTCGGCGAAATGCGTGATAGTGAAAGCGTAGAAGCAGGTCTGATGGCGGCCGAGACCGGGCATCTGGTCTTCGGCACGCTTCACGCCTCCAATGCGACCCAGACCGTTTCAAGAATGCTTGACCTGTTCCCGGCCGAGCGGCAGGAATTAATCCGCCAGAATCTTGCGCTTAACCTCAAAGCGGTATTATGCCAGAAATTGGCCCCGTCGGCCAAAAAAGAAGTCCGGGTTGTGCCGGCTGCCGAGGTAATGCTTACTAATTCAACTATCCAGAAATTTATTCAGAATAAAGAAGATAAAAAGATACCGGACGTGATTAAAACAAGTATTGATGAAGGAATGCAGGACTTCAACCGTTCGCTTTACCAATTCATCAAGGAAGGTCTCTTGACCGAAGAAATCGCCCTTAAATACTCGCCCAACGCCGAACAATTGAGGATGAATCTGAAGGGAATTTCGTTAGAGGAAGGCCATAAGATTATCAGTTAGCCCAGATGTCGCTCTGCTCATCGGGATAAGAACCAGTAACGCCCCGAACTGCCTTCGGCGGCATCGGGACGAACTGGTTCTAAACCGCTTTAACGCTTTTTACTTCCGGCACCTCTTTTTTGAGCACCTGCTCCACGCTTGACTTCAGGGTCATCTGTGACATCGGACAGCACCCGCAGGTGCCGGTTAACCTGACGCTGACTACACCGTCTTTAATATCCACCAGTTCCACATTCCCGCCGTCTGCGGCCAGGAACGGTCTAATTTTGTTTAATGCCGCTTCTACTTTATCTTTCATATTGACATCACAACCTTTCTATACTCTGGCAGTTTGAGCAGGGCGAACTATTGCACCGGAGGCGTATATTCCCAGGCATCACCGAAATATTCATCATCACCGCCGTAGCCGCCGTAAATAATCATCTTCTGGCCGGTCCAGACCGCGCTATGACGCTGACGTTGTTTGGGCGCACCGGATAATTGAGAAGATTCCCAGGTATCGGTCACCATATCGTAAAGTCCGCCGGTATTCTGCGGCACCGCACCGTTATCCACGCCGCCCCAGATAATAAGCCGCGGGTTACTGCCGCCGGTCCAGGCCATCGTATGATTGTATCGTACCGGTACCGGTCCAGAGCGCCGTGTGACGTTCACGCCCGACCGGCGCACCGGTTGTGGCCATACTCGTCCATGTATCATTCGTCGGATTATATCTGGCGCCGGTATTAAGATAAGCCGGATTAGAACCACCCCAGACAATCATTTCCGTGTCGGTCCAAACTGCAGTATGAAGCCATCGCGCTGATGGTGCACCGCTGGTGGAACCGTTCAGCCAGGTATTAAACTCAGGGATATACATCTGGAGGTCGCCTAAATAAGCAGGATTATTAACTGCTCCTTGACCTGATTGCCAGAACCCCCCAAAACCACCGAAGACTATCATCCTAGAACCGCTCCAGACCGCCGCATGACCGACTCTGGATGCAATTGTCTGGAATGTAATACTTCCATCTGTTCTGGTCGGGGCTGAAGTCGCAATCCAAGAATCACTGGCCCGGCTGTATATCCCACCATCATTCAGTATTCCCGAGGTATTACGTCCCGCGAAGATAATCATTTCTGCACCTGTCCAGATAGAGGTATGGCTGTTACGGGCTGACGGTGCACCGACCAATGATGTGGTCGTCCATTCAGAGGTAGTCTGGTTCCAGATGCTACCGCTATTTAAATAACCGCCTATGCCGCGCCCGCCCCAGACAAGCATCCGACCGGTGATGCCCTTGTCGGTATAACCGATTATCCAGAGCGCGGTATGGGTATCCCTGACCCCGCCCGTGCCGGACAGTTGTTCCCATTGACCGGAACCGCCGGTGGCCGGTTGCGGACGACCGCTGAAACCGGTATCTACAACGGACGGGTCTTTAGTCCACGGACAACCCAATAAAAAGGTAAGAGAAATAGTAATAATTAGAGCCAGACAGATATTTCGGTTTATCATATCGCTTTCTCCCGCCTAATTTCCCCTCTATTTATAATATATGGCTTTCCTGCAGGATGTCAAGTATTTTTACTTTTTATTATCCTTATCCTCTTTTAGCCCTTCCATTAATTTCCTTTCTTCCTTGGTCTTTTCGAATAAATCGGATAACTGTCTCATAATATGCGGCTTGATGAAAATCCAGAGGTTCTTTTTTATAGTCACATCCTTAGTTCTGGAAAATAATGCCCCCAGAATCGGGATATCACCCAGAAGCGGAATCTTGGATACCGCTTGAGTCTTGTATTCCTTGGTAAGCCCGCCGATAACAACGGTATCTCTGTCCGGCACTGTTACCACTGTTTTAAGTGTACGAGTTGTTTTACCTGGTCGCTCCGTAGAATAAGACGACTCAACGAACTCGCCTACTTCTTGTTCTATTTCCAATCTCAGGTAATCATCCGCGCTGATATGTGGAATAATCTTCAACTTGGTACCAGCAACAAGAAAACCACCAAAAGTAATCCCCGTAACTGTCCCATCCGGACCAATGGTTCTGGTGTCGTACGGAATTTCGTCAGTGATATTAAAAGTCGCCTCAGCATTGTCGTTAGTAAGTAACCGTGGTGTCGCCTTGACATCTATGTCGGTATCCTTCTGTGATGCCTGCAATAAAAACGGGATACTGTCCACGGAATCCTTCCAGAGTCCGACCGTCAGGCCGCCTGCTTTTGGCGGAATCGGCACCCGGCCGCCGGTGGTGGTGCGTGTAGAAAGCCCAAACTCTGTCCCACCAGCGTAACCGGCTTGTTTATCAGGGTCTTTATAATGGAACTCTCCCACACCGGCTAATTCTATTCCCAAATCCCTGAGTTTATCGGTGGAAAGTTCCACAATCGCCGCTTCTATCAGCACCTGCTCCTTTTTGATATCTATCTTCTTGATTAATTCCACCATCTCCTCATAAACGGCCGGCGGCGCAATGATAATCAGCGAATTGGTGCTCTTCTCGGACATTACGGTCATTATCTCCTGCGGCCGGCGGGCCGTGGCCGGAATCCCCGCCACCTGTTTGGCAAAGATTGATTCTATTATCTTGGCCACCTCTTCGGCATTGGTGTTAATCAGTTTATAAGTATATATATTTGTATCCTTGCTCTTGGCCTCGCCATCCAGCATATCTATAATCTTCAATACCTGCTTCATATCTTTTTCCAGCGCAAAGATAATTACGGAATTGGTCCGCTCGTCTATGGACGCAAACGGCCTGGGAATCGGGATGCCCGGCCGCGGCTTTGTCGTTGAGGTCATTATCTGGATATATTCATTAAGCGCCGCCCGGACCGCCTGGGCATTGGCGTATCTCAGCGTCCGCACCTCGGTCTGGTACGGCTGGGTCTCCTGGTCTATCTGCTTGACCACCTCATAAAGCCGTCTGATATTTGATGCATACTCGGTTACTATCAGCATATTGGCATCCGCGGATGGGATAAAAGTGGCATCCTTGCTCTTGAGAGACATCAGCATCGTGGAAACCGTGGTCGCATCAATATATTTAAGCGGAATTATCTGCGTAACAATCTGGTCGTTAAAGCCCAGATTTTCTATATCTTCGGCGCTGCGCACCATCATCGGGTTTTCCTTGACCTCGGTCGTCCGGACCAGTTTCAGGGCGGTATCGGTGGACACAATCGCCAGCCCTTTCATCCGCAGGATGGACTCAATCACGTTGAAGAACTTATCGGCCGGTATGGTCACGCCCGGCGGTGTGATGATGTTGATTTGCTCGTTTAATAATGCCTTGTTCCAGAAGCGTGCCCAGTTGCGCCTGGCCAATATTTACGGTCATTTCACTGACTGGCTTCTTATCCTTTGACTCCTCGCTACTCAATGGAGCGCAAATCAGTAATAATAAAATGACCAGCCACCCTAACAATCTTTTCATAATTTGTAACTACTCCACCTTAAAGGTTCCGCCGCCCACTTTTTCCAATTTACCGGCGGTCAGCAACTCTATCTCGTACGTACCCGGCGTCCATCCCTGTTTGCGCTCCACCCAAATAAAATTCCAGGCCGAGGCGGCATCCAGCGGTTTGGTGCCCAAATAAATCACCTCACCGTTGGTCGTATCGGTCCATCTGGTGATTACCTTGGTCAACCCCTTAAGAACCTCCTGGTTCTGGAAGCAGGAATAAATCCTTGGCGCTGTGGTCTTAAACGATGTGGCCGGTTCTATGGGGCTGTTGTCCGGATTAACCTTGGCCGCGAAACTGATGGTTACATAATCGCCCACCGGCGCGATGGCCTCGCCCTGGTTCAACTGCAATAACCTGGTGACATACTCGCCCATATCCGTATTGGACGCAATATCGGCTCCGTCCAGCCCGGTAAACTTCTGTATCTGCTCCAGCACGAACTTGGGCGGAAGCGTATCAACGATTGATTTAATCTGCGGTTTCAACTCCTCCACCGACACCGATTTATTGGCTAATTTCTCCAGTATATCATAGGGAATCCCGCCCGTCACCGCGGCCATACCAGCCACGTCCTTCAGAACAGAATCAATGCTCTGCGGCGTAATCGCACCGGACCAACCCTTATCCACCGTCAGTTTCGTGGTCTCGCCTTTCTCATTAGTAAGTGTCACGACGCCCTCTGTAATCTTGGTTATCTCCCAACCGTCTATCTTGAATTTTTCAGGATAAGACCTTTCCTGGCCGGTTGACTGGTTCAGGATAAATGCGATGGGTGTCCGGCCGGTTTCAATAATGGTTCCTTTGAGAACCAGATTAAGTCTGGTCGGCTGTGTAACCGGATTAACCGGAAGGTTAATCTGAGGAAACCATATCCGTTCCCAGGCCAATGCGATAATCGCGCCCAGCGAGGGAAATTTGGAACCTGACGGATTCTTGACCGTTCCGGGTTTGGGCAAATCAGTATCCTTCTCTAATTGAGCGAGCACACTCGCCACCTCGGCCCGGCCCTGGAAGAAATCAAACACCAGGTAGCCGAAAAGGACTATCAATGCCGCTATTAATATCTGATACGCCTTCTTACGCATACTTACTGAACTCTTGCCCTTACAGGATAAACGAAATGCTCCCTGCGCGGACCCCGCTCTTTGCGAGACAAAGAGCGGGGCGGGACTGTCCCGCTTACAAGTAATAGTAGTTCAATACGGTGGGCGTCTACTCCCACTTTGATTGATTCATTCTTCGGGTCTAATTTTATCTCCCAGGATTGCATCGTATCAGCGCCAATTATAACCTCACGGGAAAGTTTTTCCAGAACATAGAATTGGTCCTGAATAATCCGCCCATTAACTCGTAAAATGATATTTGTAACCAAATTAGTCTTTAGTTCAGTTTTACTCTCCGCTAAACGAAATGCCATCGGACTTGGTAAATTAACCAGTGGAGTTACTTTCCGGGCAATATCCTTTCGGATAACCGAACGTCGGACACCGGTATCAAAGAGCACCTCTGCTTTAACCTGACCTTGAATCCCTTTAATAATTAGCTGCTTTATAATTAAACCCATTTTACACCTCCATTTCGTTTTACTAATTCCAGGGACCCCGTCATACGGCGGGGCAGGCACCTGACCGCCCCGATGGACTCCGATGTCCCAACGGGAATGCGGAATCCCCAGAATTACGATACGATAAATATGACATTATCCCTTGAAGAAGTCAACTTAAATCTGCAAAATACTACAAGCGACCGGTCGGTGTTAGTTTAACATCCAGCCATACCTTGGGTTTGCCATCCGGCGCCGGTTCAGTCCTGAAATCTATATGCGATGCGCCGCCCGTTGAGAATCGGACGAATTCATCAGTGATATATTTATTGACCAGTTCATTGTTCAGGTCGTTTTCGGACCGGATAAGTTCCGCATCCCAATCGGTAGCCACCAGTTGGCTACCGGCCTGAATCAATCTGTTATGTAATGCCCGGCTGAACTCGGCCTTCTTATCCGGCCCGGTAATCATTATCGGTTCTTCCTTAATATCCGGATAGCCACGCCGAAAATACTTCCAGAATTCCTTATTACCGGTCAGCCACATCACGGCCAGCGGCGCCAGTCCCTTGAAAACACCCTTTAATCCGGTAAAAGGGAGCAAATACCGGGCCAGCGATTCACCGTACCAGCGCCCTTCGGACTCCAGTTTCCTGATGAATCTTTGTGCCGGCACACCCTTAACGGTCTGGAAGGTCTTTTTGACATTAGCGAAATAGCGTCTGGCCGTATCGGTTTTAAGGAGTTTATTCTTGAGCATCTCCAGGACTCTTTTGCCCGTGCGTTTATGTTTGGTGAGAATATCAGGACGAATGGCCGGCGCATAGCCCTTCAAGGCCGGACGCGCAATCTTTTTCCGGAAGTCCTGCACGGTTCTTATCTTAGCCCGTAGACGCCGATAAGTCCTGGGCGCGGCCTGCCCGG
>JACQXL010000072.1 GCA_016208805.1 Planctomycetota bacterium
AGGAACGAGCGGAAGCGGTATTTGGGGTCGTATTCCTTGATACGGACAAAGGCGTCCTTGACGCAATTGAGTGCGAATTCCTCAGGGTCAAAGCCGATAATCTTGCCCGAGCCGTAATGGGTTAAAATGAACTCCCGGACCGGCTCAACCAGTGCATAGCGGTAGCGGAGCATGACGTAGTCCAGATGCCGGGTCTCCATCCGGCCGTCCAGCGCGGCCTGGATGGCCGATTTCTTGCGGGTGGTCGTGCGCGTGCCGATACGCAGGAAGAATGATTTATTCATACAAAGATCCTTCTATGTTCAGGTTGTCTAATAAGTCCCGTTTGTCATTCTGAGCGAAGCGAAGAATCTCGGTTTTATACAGGTTCCACGGCAGAGATTCTTCGGCTCACGCCTCAGAATGACACCTGCCCGACTGCCTGCCCGACCTGGCCCCAGCCCGACAGGCACGGTCTGGCGGGCCTGCCCGACTGGCACCGGTCAGGCGGGCTTTTTGGACAGCCCATGTTATTTTATCTCCGCCTGTTTTTTAAGGCGGTTCCATAATACATCAACTTCTAATTTCTTAACCCATTTTTCTATATAGGCGGTATCTAAATTGCCGCATTGCACCTCATAGACCCTGAGGGCGTCGGTGAATTGCTTTTCGCTTCCGCCCGACATTTTCGCCCATCTTAATTTAGCCATGATGGTATCCTCGGGGCTTGATACCCGGAGCGTTATTCCCATAAATTTCTCGCTAGAGCGCCGGCTGAAACGCGACTTGTCAAATGCCTCGTCAGTCAAGAGCCAGAAATCAACCTTATCACCGCTTTTTATATTTATCAGATTAAACATACTCTTGCGCTGGATTGCTTCAAGAATAGAGTCTTTATCTATGTAAAAATCAGGCGGGGTAAATGCCTGAATCAATCTGTTCATCTGTGGTTTTTGAATGGTGATAACCAGGTCAATGTCGTGGGTAGAACGCGGTTCGCCCTGCAAACTGGAGGCAACCGAGCCGGTGAGCATATATTCTATGCCGGCCTGATTGAGGGTTTGAACGACCCTTTTTAATAGTTCCTGTTGTGACATTTACTGAGGCGCTCCTGAAGTATCTTCTTGAATGCCTTGTTCGGTATGCCGTGATATCTCTGACGCAGGCCGTGGATGAAGAGTTTCCTTGAGAATTCCGATAATTCAAATGCCTTGAGCAAACGCATCTCGGGCGAAAGCCGGCGCAAGACCTCAAGATAGAGCCGGTGATTGGGTCTTTGTTTTAATGACTTTGTATATACCATTTTATTGTAATCTTTTGGTATTACGATTGTAACCTTTTTATATTACAGGTCAAGGAAAACAGCCACAGATTGCACAGATTCGCTTATACCGATGCGCAGGAAGAAGGATTTATTCATAAGTTATTTCCTCCTTATTGACCGCCTGGTTTTCTTTATATTTGGCGGAATCATTTTTTTAACTGAATCTTGCAATGCTTTTTCAACCAGTTTTTTGCTGATAGAGCAACTTAGTTTAGTCGCAAAACCTTTTCGTTGATTAGGCCACCTTTTTTGTCGCTAATTATGAGTTTAATTGGTCCTTTTTCACGATTTCCACTATTAATAATTGCCGTGACTAAATTGATAACACCCGTCAGGAGCGAAACACCTACAGTAATACAAAGAAGAATCTCTGGGCCGTGTTCGTGTTCTTCAAAAGAGAAATCACCGGCAGGATACGAGTGCAAATGCGAGTCAATTATTTGATATGTCTTTGGCCAACAATGCTCTCGGCAAAGACAAGAGTTATTCGCGTTTTGTATCTTAATTGATATCGTTCTGTTTTTGCTCTTATTCGGCAAGATTCTCTTAGACTTATTTATTCTTCGTTGGAGTTTATTTTTCTGGTTCATACTGCCTCCTTGTTTCCATTTCTTTAGACCAACGTTCTAATCATAGAGCATTTATTACTTATGCGGGTGGAATCCTATCCGGGGTTTGGGCGGTTCGGCCGGCGGTTCCAGTAACTGCCTCATCGCTTCAAAGATATACTTTATCTTTACGTCATGCTCGCCGTATTTACGTTCCAGCGCATCAAGCCGGCTGACCAGTTCTTTATGGGTCATTATCAGGCCGCGTAACTGGACGAACGCCCGCATTATCTGGATGTTGACCAGTACCGCGCGTTCGCTGTTTAAGACGCTGGAAAGCATGGCCACTCCCTGTTCGGTAAATGCAAAAGGCAGGTATCTGCGTCCACCCCAACTTGAGGTCACAATTTGTGACCTCAAGTTTTGGAATTCGGCATTGTTGAGCTGAAACATAAAATCATCAGGGAATCGCTTTTTATTTCGCTTGACGGCCTGAAGCAATACTTTAGTAGGAACGCCGTATAATCCTGATAGGTCTTTATCCAGCATTACTTTCTTGCCCCTGAGTTCCACTATCTTATTGGCGATTATTTCTACCGGCACGAGTTTTGACATGTTTATACCCCTTATAATGATATTAACAATTTAGCCAAGTCTGTCAACCTTAAACTTCAATTTTGGGACACCTCTCCAGCATTTGCCAAATCGGACGCCTGCATTTACCAAGCCAGATACCTCTATTTGCCAGGCCGTGCGCCTGCATTTACCAAGCCGTGCGCCTCTATTTACCAAACCAGATACCTCTATTTGCCAAACCGTGCACCTCTGTTTGCCAAGCCGTGCGCCTGCATTTGCCAAGTCGTATGCCTCTATTTACCAAACCGTGCACCTGCATTTGCCGAGCCGAACGCCTGCATTTGCTAAATGGGGGTGCACGATAACCGTACTCCCCACGTCTGAGTAGGGTAGCTACCCCATCCCCTTACCCTATCCCTACCTATTTACTGAACTCTTGCGAAATGGGAAATAAACCACCCAAAAAGTGTCATTCTGAGCCCGTAGGGCGAAGAATCTCGTCCCAAATCCGCATAAAACGGAGATTCTTCACTCCGTCCGCCTATGGCGGACTCCGTTCAGAATGACAAAAGGGGCATTGCTAATCCAGATATTCGTAAAAAAATCAGCATATTTTTATAACCCATTATAAAACATAGTGTTATCTCAAGAAAATCTTATAAAACACTCCATTTCCAGCCCCAAAAGTGTCCGCCTTTTGCCATAAGGAGGGTAGAAGGAGAGCGAGGATGCTTGGCCTGTCAGGAAGCACCTCCTGAGATCGTCCGCAGTGGTGCCGGATGGCTCGGTTCCCGAACGGCTGGGCTCCTCGTCTTCCTCACCGTTGGACGTTACCCCTTGGCTCGTGGTTCTAATAACGGTCAACGGGATTAAGGATATTGAACTGCGAAATCGGAGGTTTATATGGCTACTGTCATAAAAACCAAGGTTCGCCTGCACATCCCGGAAATCTTTCCGATACGGGACGATATGGCGGACAAATGGGCCAACGGATTGGTCAATAATGCCACTCTGATGTATCAACGTCTCAGGGACAAGATACCGGATGCGGGGTTATTTGACCAGAAACTGGCTACACCGGCAAACCTGCGGTATGGACCATATGTGCCGGACGCATATGTCTCCCGCAGTGAGCGTGATGCCGCCGGCATCCGTAACGCCCATTACAAAAACCTGATGACCGGCTACGACCATTGGGATGAGAAGCTGGCGTTGGCATTTGAGACCGTGGACGGCGTGGAGGCCAAGCGGTTCAAAGACCAGGTCAACAACTCCAAGGATTCCTGGTCATCCCGGATGGCGGGCAAGACCCTGCGCTTCACTGGAGACAAAATCCGGGGCAGAGGCGTCTCGGTGATTGCCGCATTCTGGCTGACCGACGACCCATTGGCCGGTAGTATGGTTCGGGAAGGCCAGGACGAAATCCTGGTCGGAGGCCCCTACAACACCGCCCTAACCGGTATGCGCACGGCGTTCCGTGCCGCACTGGTCCAGAAAATCACCCAGGCCGGCGTGCTGATAGTCAACTCGGATTTCAACGCCGATATGATTCTGGCCCAGAACACGGCCATGGCAACACTGTTGACAGGACTGGCCGACCCGGCCAAGGCGGATACGTTCCAGGCCACCCCGGCTCCGGATAAGTCTTACTGCTCGTTTGTCAAGGTGGCAGACGGGCCGTTCTATCTGGAAATCCAGGTGGTGCTGACGGTCTAAAGGGAAAACGTGAGTGGCTCTCTCCCGATGTTATGTCGGGGGAGGGCCCGACCACGTTCGACAATAATGGGAACCCGCCTACACTAAAGTTTCGGCGGGTCTAACTGGCTGTAACGACCTTCGGTCTAACAGCCAGTAAGAAAGGAGATTAATATGTCAGACAAATTAAAACCCTTAGAAGTGAAGACGATTAACATCGCCTCAAAGGCGGTCACCTCAGACAAGATTGCCGACAAGGCCGTGGATAATCGCCAGATTAAAGAAGGCGCGGTCACGCCTGATAAGTTGACCATCATACCGGTGGCAAGGCCGATTACACCGCCGGTGGAGAGCGCGGAAATCAAGAACGGCGCGGTCACGCCGGACAAACTATCGTTCAGTCCGGCCACCCGGCCGCTTAACCCGCCCATCGGCACGGATGAAATCAAGGATGGCGCAGTGACCAGGGCCAAGATGGCCGATGGAACGATTGGAACTGCGGAGATAGTTGACGGCGCAGTAACTACTCCGAAACTTGCATCAAGCAGTGTCACATCTGCCAAGATAGGTGCAGGCGCAGTGCGCGGGACGGAACTGGCTGATGGCGCGGTGTCCAGCGCGAAACTCTCATCTGCCGCGGTGACACCGGCTAAACTGGCGGCCATTGACAGCCCGGCGGATGGCGAAGTGCCGGCCTACAATCAGGCACAGGCGAAGTTTGAGTGGAAACCGGCCGCTGGTGTGAGCCGACCATTAGTGCCGCCCATAGCCACTGCAGAAATAGGTGACGCCCAGGTGACACCGGTCAAACTATCGTTTACGCCGGTGAGCAGGCCGCTTGTCCCGCCGGCCACCCCGGCTGAGATGGAGGATAGGTTTACGATTAACCAGAACCTGCTTCTGTTCAGTAACCTGTCCGGCGCATCAGTGCCCAACACGGAAATTGATTTGTCTCCTTATGTCCCTGTTGGGACGAAATACGCGATGCTCGTGATGACGCACGCCGGGGCAAACACAATTCTGTTCGGCTACAAGGCGCAATTCTACACCAAGCCGACGGTTGACCCGGCCCCGCTCTACCGGCTGGATACGGCCGCCAAGGACTTCACTAACTATTTGACTGTGCTGGTGCCGTTAGACGCTAATCGCAAGTTTGTGACCAGTGTTTACAGACCGCTAAAGCTTTAGCGACACGCGGTCGGCGAGGCGAAGGCGGAACTTTACCTGATGGGTTACATACGCTGATTTAACCCCGCATAAGTGGCGCCGAAGCGCCATGGCGCCCTTATGGCGCTCATGCGGGATGCCTGCCCGCCGTAGCCTCGGCGCAGGCGGGTCGTTGCGACTCCACAGGGACTTGGATGAGACTTTTACGAGATGGTCCCTTTAAGGTCTCTTAAAAGTCCCTGTTCTTTGGTTCCTCCGTGTTTTCGTGGTATGGTCCGTTGTGTCCTTTGTGGTGAACGGTGTCTTTGTGGTTAGATTACATCCTTGCGTTTGAACACGACCAGTCCGGTCACGGAAAACAGGGTTGCCCAGACCACCGGCACCAGCAGACTCTTGACTACGCCGGCGTAGTCCAGGGTCTGCCCTTTTGCCGTTTCCAGGCCGAGCCATTCATCCAACACCCGGAAACGCCATATCTCGCCCAGCACGCCCGTAGAAATGTCGCGCAAGGTTATCAGATACCAGTCCAGATAATAGTTAAAGAGGAAGGATGAAGGTTGCGAGAAGAGAGTTACCACCAGATAGCCCAGGAATAGGTAGAATAGCGTGGCGATGGCCACGGCGATGCCGGCCGATTCTATCAGCGTGGACAGAAACAGCCCGAAGAATCCGATGGCCACCAGCGGCAACAGGACGATAATAAATGTGTAAACCGTGTATCTGAACGCCTCGGCGCCGGACAGGTGGACGTAGTCCTTGAAGGTCGGGTCAACGATATCGCCGAAGCCGTAGAGATACCAGACCAGCGCCAGCCCGATGAGTTCTATCAGCGCCGTCAGAATCAGGGCGATAAGCTTGATGGTGATGGCCTTGGCGAAGAAGAGTTCGCTCCGCCGGTAGGGCGCAATCAGGACCATCTTCAGGACGCCGGCCGTGGTCTCGGACGATAACGAGAGCGAGCCGAAAATAAGGATGAACAGCGCGGCGATGGCGAATCCGTTTATGGTCGCCTTGGACAGCACCGTGAAGCCGTTCAATGGATTGTCCGTGGGCGTATATTTATCAGCCAGAATCGTGCCGGCCACGGCCAGGACCGTCAGCCCGGTGGCGATATAGAAAATCCGCTGGCGCAGGAGTTTGAACAGTTCCACCTTGACCAGACGGTATATTCGTTTCAGCATTTTATTCAGTAAACGGATTAAGCGGATTTAGCCGATAAATTTATCCGTTTAATCAGTTCAATCCGTGTACTCACATTCCCGTAAATCCGCCGAAGGCGGATTCCAGGCTTTCTTTACCCTTCATCACTTCCTGCAGGCTTCCCTGAACCACCAGTTTACCCGATTCCAGGATGCCGACCTTGTTGCACAGTTTCTCCGCTTCGGACAGCAGATGGGTGGAGATAAGGAAAGTGGCATTGCGTTCTTTATTAAGCCGTTTAATCAGGTTGCGCATCTCTATGATGCCTTTGGGGTCAAGCCCGTTGGTCGGTTCATCCAGAATGATAAATGCGGGCTTGCCCGCCGTAGTCCCGACGGCGGTCGGGACGAAGGCGGGGATAAGCGCCGAGGCGATGCCCAGCCGCTGTCTCATCCCCTGGGAATATGTCCTGACTTTGTCATCGGCCCGCTTGATGATACCGACCGCTTCCAGCAATTCGTTGAGCAGTCCGGTTATCTTGTCGTTGGGAATCCCGCGCATCCGGCAGAGGATATATAAATTGTCACGGCCGGAGAGATAGGAATAAAAAGTCGGCACATCCACCAGCCCGCCCACGTAATTCATTATGGCCAGCCGGTTTTCGGCTAAGGGTTGGTCGTAATAGAGGATGCGGCCGGACTGGGGTCTGATGAGCCCGAGGAGCAGGCGGATGGTGGTGGTCTTGCCCGCGCCGTTGAGTCCCAGGAAGCCATAGATATCGCCCGCGGCCACTTCCAGCGAGAGGTTGTCCAGCGCCGGTAATTTGCCGAACCGGCGGGAGAGATTTTCGGTCTTGAGAACAAGCATATAGCAAGTAGATTGCTTCGTCGCTCCGCTCCTCGCAATGACCGGTTCCAAGAGGTTGTCATTGCGAGCGTAAGCGAAGCAATCTCATTTCATTAAGGTTTTCAGGATATTGAGCAATTGGTTGAAATTATCTATCTGGTAACGCGGTTTGGTTTTGCCTTTGACGGCCAGGTATTTCTTACTGCGTCTGAAGAGAACGGTTATCATCCCGATTTTATTGGCCGGGTCAATATCCAATAGCGGGTTATCGCCCACATACATAATATCCTGAGGCATCAGGGTCAGTTCGGAGCAGATGCGCTGATAGAGTTTTGGGTTTGGTTTATTGATGCCGACCTGCTCGGAGATAAATATTGCGCCCGGAGAGAAAAGCGGATAGATACCGAGCCGGAGCAGTTTTTCCATCTGCTTGATGGTCAGTCCGTCCGAGATGACGCCCCGGAGCAGGTCGGTCCGGGCCAGCGCCTTGAGCGCCTTGAGCGCATCCGGGTAGGGTTTTAGTTCCTTGGATTTGGTCTGGTGGTAGGCAATCACGGCCGCGGCTACCAGCGTGGTCGGGTTGATAGACTGGTAATACCGGGACGGGATGCGCACCAGCAGTTTATCAAAATGGTGCTCGTAGTTGGACGAGAATTCCGAAATCACCTCGTTGAGTTCCTTGACCAGCGTGTTGAGGGGGAGTTTAAGCCCGAGGTTAATCATCGCCCGGAGCGAGTTTTCCCTGGCCCGGCGGGCGAAGTCGGAGGTGGAATATAACGTGTCATCTATATCAAAGAAGATGGCTTTCATTAACAACCGGATTAAACAGGATTACACGGATTTATTTCCAGACCAGAGACAGGTTACTCTCAGTTAAATCAGTTAAATCCCGTTGTTTCATTCCAGGGATTTTTCTATCTCGGGCAGTTCAATGATTTCGGCCTTAATCAGGATGATAATCTTTTCCTTTTCCTCGCTCTTGGTCTTGCGGCGGAAGAGTGCGCCCAGAATCGGGATTTTCTCAAAGACCGGCGTGGAGGCGCTGATAGAGCGTTCGGTAATCTTTTTCATTCCGCCCAGAAGCAGTGCGCCTTTGTCGGGAATGACGGCCGAAGTCCGGACACGCTGTAACTGGACCCAGGGCAGTTCCAGGAAGGTCTCGGGGGCGTCCGGGTTGATATCAAACCGCCGTAATTGCTGTAAATGCAATAACGACGGGAAGGCATGCACGGTAATAAACTTGCGGTCGTAACTCATCACCGGTTTGACATCAAGCACCGCGCCGACCGCGAACACGCCGATGACCGGCTCATAGGCAATCGCGCCGGCAATGACTTCCAGGTCCTGGATATAATGGCGTTGCCTGATAAACGAGACGTTGACGCGCTGGCCGTTAAGGGCGACAATCTTGGGCGAGTCCAGAATCGTGCCTTTGCCGGTCTTCTGGAGCATGCGCAGGAGCATATTTATCTGGGGGTTCTGGAGGATGGTCCACTGGAGCCCGAGTCCGCCGGTGTCCCGCAATCGGCCGCCGACCTGGAATTCGCTTACCGCGCCGGCATCCCGGAAGGTATAAGCGGTGCGGAAACGGAGGTCGCGCTGGGGGTCATTGGAACGCCAGATGCCTGCGCCGTAAGGGCCGGCAATGCCGGGCAGAAGCGCCTCGGCAATATTGTTCGGCGTGGCCGGCGAGATATCGCGCAGCTGAATCCCGACATCCTCCAGAGCGTTGTCGGTGGTATTCAGAAAGGTGGCTTCTATGGCAATCATCGCGCTGCGGAACGAACGGAGCGTATTAAGGAATTCGGTGATTTCCTGCTGGACGATTTTGGTATGGACAATCATCATGCGATTGCTTTCGCCCATCCGGTTGATGGTGGCGCCGGCGATGGCGGCCTCGCCGCCTTCCCAGGTGCTTTTGCCTTTGGCGTCTTTGCCGGTATTGTTTTTAACCAGGGTGATAAGTTCATCAATCGGCATTACCGGGATGGCCTGCTGTTCGGACTGAGGGGCCTGCCAGCCGCCGCCCGCCGCGCTGGCCTGCAGTTCTATGGTCGGGCCGACAAATTCAGGGATGGGACGGACCAAATCATCCACATTATGAACGCGCCATTCCAGTTCCTCCGTGACCGTGGAGGCCTTGATAATCCAGAGACTCTTGGTTTTAAGGATATAGGTCAGGTTATAGAGTTCCAGCAGGTTTTTCAGGCAGGTTTCCAGCGGGACGCTGGTCAGGGTCAGGGTCTTTTTGTCTTCCGGGATATTCTCGGTGCGGACATCGCCGTCAAACTGGACGGTTATTTTATACTGCTGGGCGATATAATCCATAATGTCGTAAAGACTTTTGGTGCCGTCCAGGATGAAATTATGCTTGATGGTCTTGAGTTTGCGCTGGATGTCAACCAGGTCCGGGTCTTCGGTGGCTTTGGACTCTATGATACCGGGCGGTTTGCGGTGCGAGGCGACCTTCCAGACATCGGAGTCATAGCGGACGATTTTATCTTCGGCGTAAGGAATCACGGTTTCGGCGAATTCGTCGGCCATATCCTTGAGCCGCTCGGCCTTGAGGGCGAGATAATCCTGCGAGATTTTATAATGCCGGGCGCGGGTGGCTTCCTTTTTCAGTTCCCGGGCGGCGTGGAAATAGGGCGCAAATTCCAGAATCTTGTCGGCCAACTCCTCGGTGTGGTCATAACGTTTCTGCTCAAAACTGACGATGGCCTCGTGGAAAAGTTTCTTGATTTTCTCGTTGAATTCCTGGCGGCGGCGGAGTTCTTCCTCGGTGGCCAGTTTTTCCGCCGCGATACGCTGTTGCCGGGCCAGTTCTTCTTCCTGGCGGGACTGTAATTCCCGGCACTCTTTCAGGCGCGGGCGGGCCTTGTCCAGATATCTCTTCAGGTCGGTTTCGTAGGGTATCCACTTGACCTTCTCTTCAACCGCTTCAAATTCCGGTACGGCTTCCTTGTAGTTTTTCTCGGCAAAGAGCCGCTCGCCTTTTAAGAAGTGGTTTCTGACCTCAATTTCTATCTCGCTCATCTTGACGGCGAGTTGATTTTCCATAAAGTTCTTGATGGTCTTGATTTCCTCGGCCTGCGAGCCGAGAATCATCCGGATTTCCGTGCGGAGTTTCTCGGCTTCTTTATGATGGGGGTTGAGTTGCAGGGCGGTTTCCAGGTGGTCCAGCGCCTGGCGGTATTTGAACTCCCTGAATAACTGCAGGGCCATTTCGTAATGCTTCTGTGCGATGAACTCGTTTTCCTGCATCTTGACCGTCTTATCCTTTTCCTGCTCCCTGAGGAATGCCTTGAGCGGGTCGGTCTCCACCGGTTCAGGCGCGGCTTCTCTGGCCGGAGCGGCTTCGTGCCGCTCGGGGGTAACGCTTTCCTTGGCAACCAAGGTAAAACCGGACAGGAACGGCAGTTCGGCGGTAACGCCGACCGGGTCGGTCACGGCGCAACAGGATGCATCGGCGACTTTGACGCCGACCGTGGCGCCTTCCGCCGCCGACGGGCTTAACTCAGCCGTAATAAAATATAATTGGGCAATACTGGCCAGCGCATGGTCCGCCAGGGCTATTTCCGCCACGCCGTCCTTGAAACTGCCGGAAGCGGTATGGACATCTTTGAGCGGCTCAAAGGTATCGTTGCCGTCATCCAGGTAAATCTTGACCGCGCTGATATCGGCATCGCCGGCCGTGCCGGTCTGGGCGAGTTTGAGGGACGACCAGAAGACATTGGGCTGGTTAGTGGCCAGTGCCATCTCGGCGAGTTTTACTTCCGCGCCCGGAGCGGCCTTGGACGGCGCGGTATCCTGGAAGACGACGGCGGTGCCGTTGAGTTTCTTGGGCGGCGGCACCTTGGCTCTGGTCAATATTCTGGGGCGGCCGGCGCCACCGCCTCCGCCGCTGCAACCGGCTAATACCAGAATCACAAATAACACGAATATTCGGTTCATCATTGTGTAGTCTTGGCGGCGAATTCCACCTTGCGGACGCCGATTTCATTGCAGATATCAAGGACCTTGACAATAGATTGCACCGGTATCTTAGGCGACTTGGGGTCTATCTTAAAAGGGATAATTCTATCCACATCGGTTTTGTCCACCCCTTCCCAGATAGTGGCCAATTGTTTTTTAAGGGCATCCCAGTCTGGGATACTTTGCTGTCCTATCTTTATCTCCGCCAAATAAGGCGGCTTGCTTTCATTATAGACCAGAGAAATCCGTACCTCGTCAAGAATCGGGTCGGTGACCACGGTCATATTCATACCTTTGTCCTTGGGCAGATAAGAGTAGAGTTTGCCTTCCAGCGATTTGAAGTGGATGGAGCACATAAAGAATATCATTAACTGGAAAATCACATCAATCATCGGGGTCATCGGGATATCCATTGAGGCCTCTTCGGTCTTGGATTTTATTCTGGCCATAGGTTTACTCCTGTTCCCAGCGGGATCTCCACCGATTTATGGCCCGCACGGGCTCATTTTTGAGGGTTGGTCGCGCCGATTTCTATTTTCCAAATCAGGGCGCGGCCGGCCGCCTCCATAATCTTTTCTATTATTCCAAATGGCGCTCCGGCATCGGCCCGAATCATTATCGGCCGATTGGACGGTGAATTGGGGTCGTTTTTACGCTCACGGTCTAAATCACCTTCCACTCTCAAAACCTGTAATAATTTTTCCTGGTCATAGGTCGCGCCTTTTATCATTATATGCCAGTGTTCTGGAATCTGGCAGGGGAATACCAATCTGCCGCCATCATATTTGGCCTGCGGGCAATCCTGCTTAAAAGGCGCTTCGTGCATAACATTGACCATTAACCTGGTGGCGTCAGGCGACTTGTCTTCAACCGCAGAGAACGCTTCGGGCAGCCAGACCCTTTGGATATCCGTATTGGTGAAATCGCTGGCCAGCATCAAAAAGACGATTAACTGGAAGACGATATCAATCATCGGGGTCATATTAAACCCCACGTTTTCCGTTATAGTGGACTTCTTTATTTTCATATTTTAGGGGTTCACCGTGAACGGGTTATTTTTCCACGCCGGCCCTGGCCTTAAACTTATCCACGAATTCACCGCATATCATCCCGATTTCCAGGATATACATCGTTACTTTGTTCTTAAACAGGAAGTATGCGGTAAGCATCGGCATTGCCACAAACAGCCCTTCGGCCGTGGTTACCAGGGCTTCTTCCACGCCCTGGGCCAACTGCCCGGGAGTGGGCGCTTTTGATATTTTAATAATGCCGAATGCCTTTATCATACCGGTAACGGTCCCGGTCAGACCTAACATCGGGGCGATATTGCCAATCAGCGAAATATAACTTATCTTCTGGTTGAGTTTGGAGGCCTCTTCCTCGCCGGTCTCTTCCATCGCCGCGACCATTGAGTCATACCCTTCGTTGACCTTGGAAAGAGCGGCGCCGATGATGTTGGTGAAGAAATTAGGATTGGCATTGCAGAGCGAGACGGCTTCTTCGTATTGACCTTCATCCACCAGGGCTTCAAGTTCCGCCACGATTTCAGGCGGGCAGAGTTTGACCCGCTTGATGTTGACGATGTGTTCTATCATAAGCCCGAAGCCGACAATACTGCAGAGGATAATAAAATGACCGACCCAACTGCCGGCCTTAATCAGGTCCATAAAAGAACTTTTCGCCCCTTCGGCTGACCCGCCGCCGTCTTCTGGGGCATAGAGCAATCCACTGCTCAATAGAACAACGGCCAGACATACGGTTATCAGGGTTGCCTTGCTGCTAATGCCCGTTTTCATCACATACCTCACTTTCATTAGAGGCTGTTAGGGATTCCACCGACCCCGAAAGCATTCGGGGTTGGAAGACCGTTACAGCCACTTATGTCCAGCCCCGCCCTTTGGGACGCAAAGAGCGGGACTGGGCAAGCCTCACTTTCATTCCCGCCCGTACGGGCGGGACTTACTACCTGATTTTTTGGCTAAACGATGAATCAGGGAAATTATCTTTTAGTTCCTGATAAAGCGATTTAGCGGTGGTCAGATAGACAGTTTTCTTTTCGGCGCTGGGCGCATACTCGGCCACACGTGCGTAGCATTGGCCGGCATAAAAAATGCTTTTCTGGTATTCATAAGTCGGTTCGCCTTCCGGGGGCGGATACATCACCTTGGCCCTGAGATAACAATCCTTCAGGGCGGTTTTATACGCCTGGGCCGGGTCTTGAATCTTGCCCTTTTCGGCCTTGAGCCGGTAGCAATCGCCTTTGCCGTTGTAAGCGCCGGCCAGGGCCACGTCGTCGTTTGAGGTGTCGGCGACTTCCTTGAAGAACCGTTCGGCCTCGTCATATTTTTCATCGGCCAGGGCGCAGCGTCCGAGTCCGACGACGGCCCGGTGGGCCAGTATTGCGTATTTGGCTAAGGCGCCGGTGCGCACGTCATTATAACGTTGCAATGCCTTTGGGTTCTGGTTATTATCCTCCAGTATCCGGCCGGCCATCAAGTCTATTTCAAAGCCGAACCTGTCTTCTTTTAATTCTCTGGCCTGATTTTTGGCCTGGTCTGAGGCGGCCAATGCGCCCGGGATGTCGCTTTTGCCCAAGAAACTCTTGATTTTCCCGGTATGCGCCTCGCGGAAATAACGGCTTTGCTGGACCTCTTTCAGAAGTCGGTCATACTGGCTTATGGCATCGTCAAACTTGCGCAGGGATTGATAGCATAAGGCGGTATAATAAATAAGGTGCTGTTTGAATATGCCGCGTAATTTCGGGTCACCCAACGCCTTCTGGAACGCCTCTATGGCTTTGTCGTATTGCTCCTGGTCCATCAGTTGCTTGCCTTTAATAAGGTCGGGCGGTTCGTTTTTGTAGGCAATCCTCTGGACGGCGTTGAGCGGGGCGCCCTTTTCGCCGCCGCCTTTAATCCTGAATTTTATCTCAAAAAGGGTTTCGGAAATGATTTCGGCCGCATCGTCCTTGTAATTTCTACCGTCCGGCGCCCAGGTGATTATGTCTGTTTCATCGGCGGCCAGTAAGAGGCCGGCTGAAGCAGCCAGCACAAAGAAGAGCACTATCAGATAACTTCTTATAACTTTCATCCTATTTCAGGCTGTCTAAAAAGTTACCAATATCTTACTATGACAGCCCAAAATAGTCAAGATATTTGATAAAAAACCCGTTCATAGCAAAAAATGTATTCTTATGATTCATCACCCCCTTCGCCAATAGTTTTCCCGTCTCTATTC
>JACQXL010000253.1 GCA_016208805.1 Planctomycetota bacterium
AGTATTTCGTTTTTTTGTTTAGCAATTCCTGCCCATCATTGCGAGCGAAGCGTGGCAATCTCTTTTTGGGATTGCTTCGTCACTTTGTTCCTCGCAATGACCCGGGAAGGTAGTGTTCATAGTTTCAATTCCGTGCCGCACTTGGGACAGTGTAGGGTATCTTCTTCGTTAATATAATCCCGCTGACTGCCGCACTGCGGGCAGGGACGCTTGGCTTCGTCTATTAACATTATCGGTATATCGCCTTCAATCCGATACTCGCAGAGACATTGCGGGTTGGTGCAGGCGAGTTTTTCGCCTGCCATCCTGGCTGCGGTCTTGCAGAAGGGACAAACCAGGATATCCAGCATCTCTTTGCTTAGCATAAACATCTCCTTTAACAGAGTGTCCAAAAAGTGCCACGCCATGCGGCATGGCATGGTCATTCTGAGGCGTTAGCCGAAGAATCTCATCCTCTCAAAACCGCATAAAACTTGAGATTCTTCGCGGAGTTTACCCTGAGCGTAAGTAGATTCTTCGCTTCGCTCAGAATGACAGTAAGCGAAGGGCTTCGCTCCGTTCAGAATGACATCCCGCCGAGGCGGGATTGGACACCCTGTTTAAGTAAACTGATTTAACGAATGATTTTCCCCAATATCAACCACTTATTGGAAAACAAACCGTATGGCTCAAATATCCGGAAGAGTTCAATACCGGCCTGTTGTAATTCCTGCTTGATTTCGTCCCTGGAAAAATAGTTAATGACCGGCGGTTTACCGAATATCCTGGTGGCTATCCAGTACCAGATATCGCTCCAGCGGCTGTTATGGCGGCATTCAATAATCACCCAGCCCCGGCTGACCCGGCCCATCTCCTTGAAAATAAGATGCCGCACCTCCGGCGGGACATACATTGTCAGGAAACGCAGACAGGTAACCACGTCAAAACTGCCGTCCTTAAAAGGAATCGCCGTGGCGTCGCACTGAACCAGCGGGATATGGTTATCAGACACTTTCTCCCTGGATGCCTTCATCATCTCCAGCGAGATATCAGCCCCGACCGGTCTGACGCCTTTGGATAATAACGTCTCAAATATCCGGCCTGTCCCGCAGGGAATATCCAACAAACTCTCAACGACTGAACCGCTCTGTCTGATAACATTTAATACGCCGGTCAAGGCCGTAAGATAAGAACGGTTAAGAATCTGTCCGCGTTTGGTCTGGAAACGCTTGGCATCATAAGTCTGCGCCATTCCGCTGGAACGGTAACTATTACGAAGTTGCTGGTAATTGTTCATCCTATTATATCTTTGTGCTCTTTGCCCGTTCCGGGTTCTCGCTCTGAGAACCCGTCAGGGTTCGTAGAGTGTCTTTGTGGTTAGAGTCGCCAAAGCGTTCGTATTCGCTATAAATACACCCGCAGTATTGCTGGCGGTAAAGACTCCGCTTCTTTGCTATTTCCCTGGATTTATCATAGAGTTGGGTGATAGGTTCATACTTAAAATTGATGCCAGTTTCAGAGGCAACCTTTTCGCCGATACTTTTTATCATCTCCTGATTCTGCTGAGGGCTGATGATTAAGGTGGATGAAAAGGTATCAAATCCGTTCCGGCGGGCGAATTGGGCGGTCTGGCCAAGCCGCAACTCATAACAGCCATTGCAACGCTCCGGCACATCCTGCACCTGTTTGAGAAATTGCCTTAAGCCGTATTCGGTCTCGTATTGAACCGGTATCTTTTCCGCCTCGGCCAGCACCTCCACGGCCCGGAGACGCTTCTGGAATTCCTGATAAGGATGGATATTGGGATTATAAAAATAGCCGGTGATTTTTATGCCGTCCTTACGCCATTTATCAACCAGCGCCGAGGCGCACACGCCACAGCAGATATGTAACAAGAGATTTGTCATTACTTGTCCGTTACTTCCACCTCTTCTTCTGCAACAAGTTCTCCGAATATCTGGCTTTTAACCGTGACCTTGACCATCACCGTGCCGCGGAAACCATACAGCGGACACTGGTAGGGTTCCCAGAATGGCGCTGTCTTCTGAATCAGTCCGGATAAGTCCACCTGCGTCCAGTTATCCACCAGCGGATATCCGATTTTATTAAGCACTTTTGGCTTGGCCTTTTTCTTGGGGTCGGCATCGCTGTCTTTGGGAACGATATCCACATAAAACACCCCCACCGCGGCATCCGGGAAGGCATAACCCATCTCGTCCTGGAACGATGGGTCGGCATAATACTCCTCGCCGCCTGAACCGTAAACCTTGGGCAGGTCGTCTATTTTGATGAACGGACAGTCCAGCGATTTGGTTTCCCGTTCCGGCGCCTTGAAAGTAGCGGGCGGCGTGATACGGACCAGCGCCCCGCCTTTGACGCATTTGGGTTGTGCAACCAGTTTGAACGGCGCACCCCATTGCAGAATGTTTGGTTTATCTTTCTCTTTCGTTTCAACCTTAAAAACCGCATCGCCGGCCGTGGCTTTAATCCGCTTGCCGAACGAGGCGGAAAATAATTTGTATTCGCCCAGCGGTATCGGATACGACTTGACCAGAAGCGGAATATTAAAATAGGCGTCTTCGTTATTCAGGATAATCCGCTCTAACTTCTGTTTCTCAAACTTCAGCCCGCTTTTGACATCAACCGGCGCGGTCTGGCCTTTGTATTCTTTGAGTTGGATGGTTTTACCGTCTTCTTCGGTCTTGAACTCGTAAAACTTGCCCTTGATGAAGATGACAGCCGACAGAAGTTCTGCCTGTTTATTTCCCGAACCAATCACAATCGCATCCTCACCAAAGTCATCGTATACGCCGTTGTTATTGTCGTCAATCAGGATAATCTGTTCGCCGCCTGCCTGGCCCTTCATAAAACAGCCCCGCTGGTATGCCCACTCATAGACCGCTTCGTTATTTATTGATTTGCTTGATTTCTGCCAGATGCGCATCCGGTAAGCCGCGCGCGTGTCGCCATATTCAATGGTGTAATCCGCGAAACTCTCTTTATCCTTTATCTCTTTCCGCAGGGAACCGGAACCGTCCGTGTCAACCCGGGCCACTTTGCCGTCCGTGGAACAACGGAACCCCTTTTTGTCATTGGGATTCGGCAAAGAAATGTAGTTACTGGAAATATCGCCTATCTTCGGGCTAATCGTGATGATATCTTTTAATACCTTCCAGTCGTTGGAGTATTCCATCTTGTATTCGGTCCAGTCCTTGTCTTCACTGTAACTTAGAGCGGCATAAGTAAAAACAACAGCGGCCAGCAGTAAAATCAATTTATATTTCATACTTCGTCTCCTTCTGAAGCGTTTGGACGAGTTAATTATACGATCTTAAGTTTGGCAAATTTTAAGGGTTAAGACAAGAAAAACAGGAGGAAATTACTCAAAATAAAAGGGCGGATGTCCGAAATACCTTATAGTCCCGTCTTTGCGGGATAAAAGGAGGACATCCGCCATGAACCAAAAATCTCTAAGGGATATTTCGGCATATTTAAGGAGTTACTTAAATGTTTTTTCTCGGCCTCAACAGAGCCATTTTCTTGGTTATTTGGCTGGTTTGATATGGATTATCCGGTTTCGTTCTATCAAAGAAATAGCCCGACAATTACAGGGGAAAACATGGGATGGCTTACACCATTTTCTGGTGAATTCCCCTTGGCGGACAGAAGAGATTTATCAGGAAAACCATAGCAGGATTCGGCAGATAGGTAATCAAAACGTTGGGCGTAAAATTCTTACTCTGGATGATACGCCCTGTCCGAGGGAAGGGACTAAAATAGTAGGCACAGGTTGGCATCACGGAGCGGATGGATTAGTCAAAGGGCTTTGTGCGGTTACGTCTTTATTTATGATTGATAAGTTACGATTAATTTGGACTATCTGGGGCTATCGCCCTAAGAAAAGTTGCGCAAAAGAAGAATTTAAGAGCAAAGTGGAAATTGCTTTAGAGGTCTTAAATCAAGCAGTATTTCTGGGCTGGGGACCGTTGGCGGTGCTAATGGATAGTTGGTATGGCTGTAGCAGGATTTTGAACTTTATCAAGGAACAAGACTGGATATTTTTATCGGCTATTAAATGTAATCGTCTGGTCTGGATTAATGGTAGAAAGACCCGGCTCAGCCACCTGGCCAAGGGGCGACGGGTTTATAAAACCGTTAAACTGGGTAAAAAGAGACGATTTCGTGTCGCAAAAATGAGGGTTTATTTACCTAAAGTGGGCGAAGTTTTGTTGTTTATTTCCAAGTCGTCCAAGGGGACGAGATTTTTTATTACTAATAATTTGGAGATGACCGAACGTGAAATGGTAGAACTTTATAGTCAGAGATTTTGGATTGAGACAATGCATCAGGAGATAAAAGGACACTTGGGTTTTGGTGAGATATTTATGCGGTCATGGTGTGGAGCCCAAAAACACTGGGCTTGCGTCGTGATTGCATATAACACCATTACTCTATGGAACTATCTTGAGCGTAAGCGATTCAAAACCTTTGGTCAGACTATCAAAAGATGGCGAGAGGAATTTTCGCCTCAAATGTTTATTAAATTATGCAGTGTAGTGCTCCTTCACACCTCAATTGATGGATAAAGTTTTCTGAGTTTAATCCGTGCGTCATCGGTCGTAAATCGCCAATTAACCTTACCTTCTATGGCGTTTCGCTTCTCCGTCCAAACCTTTACCTTTTCATGTGAGTCGTATTCTGGAGGTATGCGGAAATGGCATCAATCATTATTTTAGCGCACTGGTCGGGCGGGAAACCGGCCACGCCGGTGCCGATGGCCGGGAAAGCGATGGTCTTTATTTTATGCTGAGCCGCCAGTTTAAGACTGCTCAGAACTGATTTGGTAAGCGACTCGGTTGTGGTCCAGCCGCCCAGCGCCATACTGGCCGCATGAATCACGTATTTTGCCTTGAGGTTACCGCCGGCGGTTATGGCCGCATCGCCCACCGCAATCGGCGAGATTTTATTGCATTCTTCCTGTATCTTGGGTCCACCCCTGGTCCGAATTGCGCCGGCTACGCCGCCGCCCAGAATCAGGTCGTTGTTGGCCGCATTGACAACGGCATCAACCGCCAGGTCGGTAATATCGCCGGTCGTTAGTATGATTTGGGACAATGGATTAGTCATTATTCCCGTTTCCTACGTTTTTGCGGTTGCGGTATAATATGTTTTTCAGCGCTTCCTTTTCCTGTTGCGGGAGTTGCTGGAACAATTTATCCGATGGCGCGATTTTTTCCCGACGCATAATATCGCGGCAGGCGGCTTTGATATGACGGGTGCCGTATTCGGAAATATTTGCTTCCACCGAATACAGCCGGATTAGCGGCACCAGAGCATTCCGGTTCCCGATTTTGGCGATTGTCTCAAGGACATCTTCATGCACCCTTTTGGTACCGTCACCCAACAGGAGCAGCAAGTCATCCAGTCCTTCCGGTGCGCCCAATTCACCCAACAGCCGGTGGATGGTCAGCCGGGCCGATTGGTAG
>JACQXL010000254.1 GCA_016208805.1 Planctomycetota bacterium
GCGTAAAGAACAGGGTGTGTAAGAAGTGTAAGAAAGTGGTTGCGAACGTATGAAATAGGACGCTGATTTGCGCAGATGACCGCAGATAAAAATCCTGATAATCTGCGTTTATCTGCGTCCGCTAAATGGATTATGGATAGACTATCAGAACGGTATAACAAAGAGGTGGTTCCGGCGGTAATAAAGCAGTTTAATTACAAGAGCCGCTGGGAGGTGCCGCGCCTGGATAAGATTGTGGTTAATATGGGCGTGGGCAAGGCCACGGAAGAGAAGGACCGGATGGAGGCCGCGGTCAAGGACCTAGCCGCGATTACCGGCCAGAAACCGATTGTTACCCGGGCCCGGGTCAGCGTGGACGGGTTCAAACTGCGCAAGAACGAGCCCATCGGCTGCAAGGTCACACTGCGCGGACGGCGGATGTTTGAGTTCCTGGACCGGGTCATCAGCATCGTCCTGCCGCGCCAGAAGGACTTCAGGGGCCTGAGCCGCAAGTCGTTTGACAAGCAGGGTAATTTTAATATGGGCATCGCCGAGCAGTCCACCTTCCCGGAAATAAATATTGACAACGTCCAGTTCGTCCAGGGGATGGATATTACCATAGTGATAAATAACAAGGGTACCGATGCGTCATACACTGTGTTAAAGACGCTGGGGATGCCGTTCAGGGACTGAAGCCACGGATTACACGGATTAAAAGATGACAACGAAAGCGTTAAGTATAAAACAGCGGAGCGAGCCCAAGTTCAAGGTCAGGAAGTATAACCGGTGCCAGATATGCGGACGGCGCAGGGGATTTTACCGCAAGTTCCAGTTGTGCCGGATTTGCTTCCGCAACCTGGCCTGGCAGAATAAACTGCCGGGTGTTAGAAAAGCCAGCTGGTAATGTTTGTGGGTTCACCCGCCTACGCCAAGGCTACGGCGGGCGCAGGGAGTAAAATATGAGCGTAACAGACCCGATTGCCGATATGCTGACCCGCATCCGGAATAGTTGTATGCGGAAATCAGAAAATGTGGATATGCCGGCCTCCAAGATGAAGAAGGCCGTGGCCAAGGTGCTGAAGGAAACCGGCTATATCCAGGATTATAAAGTGACCAGCACGGACAAATTCGCTACCCTGCGGATTTATCTGAAGTATTCCCAGACCGGCGAAAGCGTGATAAACGCCATTAAACGCATCAGCAAGCCGGGTTGCCGGATTTATCGCGGGGTGGATAAACTGCCCAAGGTGCTGGATAGTCTGGGCACCAGTATTGTTTCTACCTCAAAGGGCGTGATGAGCGACAAGGAGTGCAAGAAACTTAAACTGGGCGGCGAGGTGATTTGCCAGTTGTGGTAGAACCGAAACCGTCCCGCCATTCGGCGGGACTTCGCTTCGCTGCGCAGATTGCACGGATAAACACAGAGGATAAAATATGTCACGGATTGGGAAGAAACCGATTAGCATCCCGGACGGCGTCAAGGTGAGCGTGGCCGGCGCGACCGTCAAGGCCGAAGGTCCCAAGGGCGCGATGGCCTGCACCGTGCCGGCCAATATCAAGGTCACCGTTGATGCCGGGAAAAAGCAATTACGGCTGGAATGCAATTATCAGTTAGCACAGGATAGAATGAACCACGGATTGCACCGGAGCATCGTTAATAATATGGTTACCGGCGTGAGCAAGGGCTACGAGAAGAAACTGGAAATCAACGGCACCGGCTACAATGCCAAGGCCCAGGGCAAGGAATTAATCATCAATATCGGGCTGTCGCATCCGGTGAAGATAAACATCCCGGACGGCATTAAGATAGAGATTCCCAACCCGAACAATGTTGTGGTTCAGGGCGTGGACCGGGAACTGGTCGGCCAGTTTGCGGCCAAGATACGATTTATCAGGCCGGCCGAGCCCTACAACCTGAAAGGGATAAAATACGCCGACGAGGTCATCCGCCGCAAGGCCGGCAAGACCTTCGTGACCGGCACTACGTAATATTATGGAAAAACAGAGAGCCATCTGGTTCAAACGTGAACGGCGCCACCTGCGGGTACGCAAGAAGGTATTCGGCACCAGCCAGCGGCCGCGCCTGAGCATCTATCGCAGTTTGAACCATATCTATGCCCAGATAATTGACGATACCAAATCGCAGACCCTCTGCGCGGCGTCAACCCAGTCCGAGACCATCAAGAAGGCGCTCAAGACCTGCGGCAATAAAGCGGCCGCACAGGCGGTCGGCAAACACATCGCCGAGACAGCCGTCAAGCAGGGCATCCAGAAGGTGGTCTTTGACCGGGGCAGTTACCTGTATCACGGCCGGATAAAGGCGCTGGCCGATGCGGCCCGGGCCGGCGGATTGAAATTTTAGGTTACTATAAATTAGGAGACCATTGTGACAGAGAATAAAGAAAACAAGACCCCTGAACCGGTTGTACCGCCGCCGGTCAATCCGGCCGAGGCCGTTAAGCCCCAGCCAGCCGCGCCGAAGACGGCAGGCGCACCCGGCGGGCGCGAACACCGTAACTGGCCGGACCGGAGAGCATTCGGGCAGGGCAAACCGGGTTCCGGGTCGATGGGTAGGGACAGAGACGATAAGTTTGACGAGATTGTCATTAAGATTAAGCGCTGTTCCAAAACGGTTAAAGGCGGCCGGCGGATGAGTTTCTCGGCGCTGGTCGCGGTCGGCGACCATCAGGGGATGGTCGGTTACGGTCTGGGCAAGGCCAACGAGGTGCCGTTCGCCGTGGAGAAGGCCGTCAAGGCCGCCAAAAAGAGTCTCATCAAGATACCGTTAAAAGATACGACCCTGCCGCATTCAACCAGCGGCAAATATAGCGCCAGCACGGTATTAATCAGGCCGGCCTGCCGGGGCACCGGCATCATCGCCGGTTCGGCCGTGCGGGCGATTCTGGAACTGGCCGGTATTAAGGACATCCTGGCCAAGGTGATGGGCAGTACCAATCCGACCAATGTGGTCAAGGCCACACTCAAGGCATTAGGACAGGTAAAGACTATACAGGAAAGGAATAAATTGCTGACCGTAAGTTAGATTTCTCCTGCGGTCATTGCGAGCCCCCGACGTAACGGCGGGGGCGTGGCAATCTTGTAAAAGGATGATTGCTTCGTCGCTCCGCTCCTCGCAATGACACGTGAAGTGGAAGAAACAGTATGAACCTGACACAATTAAAGCAGTCATTCAAGAACATCCGCCGTCCGCGCAAGCGGGTCGGCCGTGGCGACGCTTCCGGGCACGGCGGGACTTCCGGCCGCGGGCACAAGGGCCAGAAGGCGCGGTCCGGCTACCACGCCAAGCGCTACTTTGAAGGCGGCCAGATGCCGCTTATCCGCAAACTCCCGAAGCGGGGATTTAATAACAAGCAATTCCAGACCCGAATCGCCATCATCAACCTGCGCGACTTGAACCGCTTCAATAATAACGAAGAGGTGACCGTGGCTAAACTCCTCCAGCGCCGGCTGGTTCGGGGCGCCTATGATGAGATTAAGGTCCTGGCCAAATGCGAACTGACCAAAGAAGGTATCACCGTTCACGCACACCGTTTCAGCCAGTCAGCCATCAAGAAAATAGAGAGCAAAAAGGGTAAAATCGTCCGATGCAACGTATAAAAGAAATCATCGTCAACATCTTTATGATACCGGAACTCCGGCGGCGGATTCTGATTACCTTCGGATTGCTGGCCATCTTCCGGCTGGGCTACCTTATCCCGGTGCCCGGCGTGGATATTGAGATAATCAGGAAGATGATTGCCGACCTGGCCGAGCGGGCCGGGAAGATTTACGGATTCGTCTCTATCTTTTCGGGCGGGTCGATCACGAATTTCTCGGTATTTTCACTCGGGATTATGCCCTATATCACCGCATCAATTATGTTCTCGCTGCTGGTCAAGGTCATTCCTAAATTGGAGGCCCTGGCCAAGGAAGGCCCGTCCGGCCAGCGCAAGATAAGCCAGTACACGCGTATGGTCACCCTGCCGATTTCACTTTTCTGGGCGGTCTTCATCGTGATTTATATCAGCGGCGAAAGATATAACGGCCAGCAGTTGGTATTGCATCCCGGTTTCTGGTCGTTCAGCCTGCCGGCGGTTCTGACGCTCAGCGCCGGCGCGCTGTTTGTGATGTGGCTGGGCGAGCAGATTACCGAATTCGGTATCGGTAACGGCGCGTCCATCATCATTATGGCCGGCATCATCGCCCGGATGCCGTATGCGATAATTGAAATGTATCACAAAGTATCTGCCGGACAACTGAATATTGACCGGCCCGTCCTGATTATCCTGATATATCTGGCGGTGATAGTGGCGGTTGTCTATATGACGCAGGCGCAGCGGCGGATTCCGATTCAATATTCCAAGCATATCCGCGGGCGCTCCGTCTACGGCGGACAGCGTCATTTCCTGCCGCTCCGGATTAACCAGGCCGGCGTGATGCCGGTTATCTTCGCTTCTACTCTGATGGTCATGCCGGAGATGATTGGTCGGTTTTCCGGCTCGGAACTGCTTCGCAATGCCTTCAGCCGGGGCGAGGCCGGGTTCTGGTATACTTTTTTCTATACGATATTGATATTTTTCTTTACTTATTTCTGGACTTCGTTATACTTTAGGCCGCAGGAGATGTCCGAGCACCTCAAGGAGTGGGGCAGTTTTGTGCCCGGCATCAGGCCCGGGAATGATACTTCGGCGCACCTGGAAACGATAATGAACCGGATAACGTTGGTCGGTGCGGCGTTTCTGGTCCTGATTGCGCTTCTGCCCAATATGGCTTCGTATGCCCTGGGCGTTGATAGATATGTCACGGGATTCCTCGGCGGCACCGGTATCCTGATTGTGGTCGGTGTCGGTCTGGATATGATGCAGAAAGTGGAGTCGCACCTGATTCTCAGGGAATATGAGGGATTCCTGAAAAAGGGCAGGGTAAGAGGGAGACGATAATATGATATATGTCTTTATCGGACCGCCGGGCTCCGGCAAAGGAACACAATCGGCCCTGCTGGCTAATCGATTGAATCTGCCTCATATTGCGACCGGCAACATCATCCGGGATGCCATCGGCCAGTCATCGGTGCTGGGCGTCAAGGCCAAGTCGTTCGTAGAAAAGGGCGACCTGCTGCCGGATGCGGATGTGATTAACATCATCAAGGAACGGGTGGCCCAGCGGGACTGTGCCAACGGCTTTATTATGGACGGCTTCCCGCGCACCAGCGCCCAGGCCAAGGCCACGGATAAAGTTATAATGGAAATGGGCAAGGAGATTACCAAAGTGATTGCGCTGGAAATACCGGAGGAAATCCTGATGCAGCGTCTTTCCGGCCGGCGGGTCTGCCGGCGCTGTGGCACAAATTACCATCTGACCTTCACGCCGACC
>JACQXL010000255.1 GCA_016208805.1 Planctomycetota bacterium
CGTTACTTTCCTCTACGCCGTCAGCACCGCCACCTGGTCCCAGTCCACCTTTGCCCCGGCCATCGGCACATACACCAATACCCAGCCGGCTAATAACGGGGCCGATGTGTCATTAATCGCCAGTTACTGCGGCACAGGCGCGGATGGTTCAGTAACTATTGCCGTATCAAAGAATATTAATACGGATATAATTGGCGCTGGTAGAACCGTGGCCGATGGTTGGTCTTCACGGGTTTCAGGGCTGACGGCAAATACTGCCACCCTGGTCACCACCCCGCCGGCCAATACCTTCGCGGTAGGCGATGAGGCGTTGCTCATTTCCTTAAAGGGCGGTTCTTCTACTTATGTCAATGTCGGTATCTACGAGTTCCTGAGGGTCGCATCAGTTGCCGGCGCTGTGGTAACATTTACCGCTAACAAGACCAAGTATTATGGCGATGCGGACGGTTCTGACGTCAATGTCGGGGTCAGCCAGGTCGTGATGCTCCAGCGCGTGCCAAACTATACCAATGTGACGGTTAATTCAGGTGGAACTATTACTTGCGACAATTGGGATGGGGTCGCTAAAGGAGGGGTAGTTGCTTTCAGGGCTAACGGAACGGTTCAAGTCAATGTGGCTAACGGTATAAATGTAACTGGGAAAGGATTTGGAAGCGGCGGTGGTGCGGCAAATGAAAATAGTTCCGCCACAGGTGGAGAATCTTATAATGGCCAGGGTGGGTTTGGCGGAAACCAGAATCAAAATGGTTTCACCGGCCAAGGCGGTGGAGGTGGCGGAGGTTCCTACTATGGTACCTTTCGTACTGGAGCATCCGGCACAGTTGGTTCTGGAGGTGGTGGCAGTGGTGGTGGGAGCGATGCTTCTGAACAGAGTGGCGGCGGTGGCGGGGGCGGAAATGGTGGAGTTGGTAGCGCTGGCCCATCAACTATTACCCCAGCCAGCCCTGGTTTTGTGTCGAGCGGTGGCTCCGGCGCAAATGGCGGCAAATATAGTAGCGTCGGTGTTGGCGGCGGCGGCGGTGGCGGCGGCAATGATGGCAGGTCAAGTTCTGCCACCCTGGACCAAAGGGCATATTTAGGTGGAGGCGGCGGAGGTTCTGGTGGAACAGAGGGTTCCATACCCGGTAAAGCAGGTGGTCGTGGCGGCGGACTGATTTTTATTGGTTTAAATACTCTCAATGTGGTGGGCGGCGCTTCTATTACGGCTGATGGTAATGCTGGGACTAATAGTGGAGGTGCGCCTGGCGGTGGTGGTGGTGGCGCCGGTGGGTCTATTATTGTAATGGGTGCTCAAATTACAAATAGTGGTAGCATTATTGCTAACGGGGGGGCTGGAGGAAGCGGTCCTAATTCTGGTGGTACTGGCGGCGGCGGTCGGACCTATGCACAATATAACAGTCTGTCGGGCAATAATCCAACGCCGAATTATTTAGGTGTTCAGACTAATCCTTCTTATAATACCGGTAGTTATCTTTCCTTACTCATAAACCCTGATTCCGGTGTGGCTAAATGGCGGACGCTGTTATGGAATGGGAGCATCCCGGTGAGCACAACCCTGACCGTGGATGTGCTGAATGGTTCTGATTATTCTCTTCTGGCACAAAACGTGGTCTCAGGCACAGACCTGTCAACACTTCCCGAATTCCAGAATTACACCGGTTCTATTAAGTTACGGGCAAACCTATCTACCACTGCTTTGGGTATTACCCCGTTATTGCAGGACTGGTCTGTGTCCTACGAGACCGGGTCGGTCCGGACATACTCCTCAACAAAGAGCGGACAATGGACGGATTCAACGGTCTGGAACCCGACCGGCATCCCGCAACAGGGCGATACGGTTACTATCGGCTCAGGTCACCAGATTACGATACAGGATACTCGATACGTGAGAAACCTGACCATAAATAGCAACGGGACATTGGCATTTAATCGGACTGCCTCTGAGTCGCCCATCCTGATTATTGACGATACGGGCGTGATTACCAATAGCGGCACGGTCCAGGCCAGCGGCACGACCTCCGCTTATCCGGCCGTCGTCTCGTCCACCGGACTGGCCACCATCACAAACAATAACGCCCTCATCACCGCAACTAACACCGGCCAGTTCTGGCAGTTTTCTAACCTGGTCTATCAGCCCCAGTTATATATCTATGACAACTACGTAACCTTAATCGGTAACTTCTATGCTGATAATAGCAGTAATGATATAGTTGTTGTTGGTGCGGGTTCTTCCCGTCTGACCGTTGCTGATAATGGGTATCTGCGCTGTCGGGCCGGGATTAATAGTAACCGTTATCTTATATTTGGTAAGAATACTAAAATAGAGATGGACCGGCAGACCGTGGGATTGGCGCAGATACGGTCAGGCGACAACGGCGTGATAACCGCAACCGGCACGTCATCCGCATCAAGGGATTGCCGCATCTATCGGTCCAGTACTTCAGTCGGCGGCGGACGGTATGAGATATATTTGGTCAATGACTCCGATTCTAAATTTCAATATTGTGATATGGCCGGGATGGAGCGCGTCTATTCAGACCAGGTAGCCGGCGCAGCCACCGGCACAATCGCCGGCGAAGGACTGACCATTGATTCCTGCAACATCCACGATTCATATACTGACCAGACCGCGTCTTACGGGGCTTATTTATATTATTCTGGTGCTGGTTCAAGCCAGACCGGGAATACTATTACCAATAGCAATATCTATAACATCAACGGCGGTTCTACGACGAATTACGGTATTTTTATCCAAGGCGGTGTCGCGAATTATGCCTCTGGTCATACAATAACCAATAATAATATCTACAACATCACGACCGGTTCAAGCCAGGCGAATGGGGTGTATTGGGAATATAATGATGACTGGTCTGCTCCGACAACCTTTAATAATAATGCTATCTATAATTGTGGCCGCGGGATAAGATTTTATACAGGTAAGAACGTAACTGTCAGTAATTGTAACTTTGGCACACTTGGTGCCAATTCCGTTGCTGATATTTCATTTGTGTCTGGAGTAGCAAATCGGATTGTACTCCGAAATTGTCTATTAGGTTCTCCGACCGAAGTGGAATATAGCACGATTACATCCAGCCAAAATTATGTCAAGTCTCTTAGACACGATAATACGCCCGGTTTGATAAGACTCTGGGGTGAGTATCTACAGATACCTACTGCTGGCGAGTCCTATCGTTATGATAGTGAATTATACAGTGGTTCGGGTGATGCGGGGGTGCAGAAGATAATAGAATTCGGTCCGTC
>JACQXL010000030.1 GCA_016208805.1 Planctomycetota bacterium
TAGTTAGTGAAGTCCTTGACGGCCGTGTCTAACCGGTAAAGCGGTGCCGGGTCAACCGTCGGCTTGGTGTAGAACTGGGCCTTGTAGCCGTAGGTGATGGAACTTGCCCCGGCATGCGTCATCACGAGCATCGCATATTTCGTCCCAACAGGGACATAACCGGACAGGTCAATTTCGGTATTGGGCACGGATGCGCCGGACAGATTAGAGAACAGCAGGACATTCAGGGCGATGGAGAAGCGGTCTTCCATCTCATCCGGGGTGGCCGGCGGGACGAGCGGTCTGCTCACAGGCGTGAACGACAGTTTGGCCGGTGTGACCTGTGCATCGCCGATTTCAGATGTGGTTATGGGTGGTGCAATCGGTCTGGTAATCACCGCGCTGGGCGTGGCATACTTAAACCGTCCGCTGGCGGTTTCATAGGTCAATGCCTGCCCATCTGTTGGGCTATTGACCGCATCCACCTTGGGCGGCCTAACCGCGGCAGTGCCGAGTTCACTGGTAGTTACTGCGCCATCAATCAACTCGCTTGAGCCGACAGAGTTTGCCGCAATCTTGCCTTGCGTTACCGCATTGGCCGCAATCTTGGGATTGGTTACCGCACCGTCCACCAAATCAGCAGTGCCGACAGACCGGTCGGCGACCTTGTCTCTGGTAATTGCGCCATTGGCAATCTTATCCGTAGTAATTGCCCCGTTGACAATCTTGGACGTGGTCACACTTGTATCTTGTAACTTGTCTCTTGTGACTGCTCCATCCTGTAACTTGTCGGTGGTTACCGCCTTTGCGGCAATCTTCTCACTCGTAACTGCGCCGTTGGCTATCTCGTCCTTACCAATCATGCCGTCAACAATCTTGCGCCTGGTGACCGAGTTATCCTTGATATGTTTTTCCTCTATCGCGTTATTGGCGATTTTATCGCCCGTGACCGATTGCGGGCTTAAGTGTTTTGTTTTGATTTCGTTGAGTCGGTCGTACAAAGTCCTGGCCATAACAATATCCTCCTTCTTCCCTCCCTCAATCCCTCCCCCTTGGTGGGGGAGGGAAGGGTGAGGGGCTAATCCGTGTAATCTGTGGCTTACGCCCTGACGTTCGTCGGGACGGAGTTTATCCCAGTGGGGCTCACGCTACGTCGTGTAAATCTGCCTGCCCGTCCGTAGCCCCTGTGAGGCGAAGGCGGGTGTTTCCAGTTTTACGCCGTATAGATTTGGGTTTCTAACTTCAGTTGCCCATCCTCCACGAACCAGACGCAGTAGGATTTATCTATCGTTCTGGTGGCCACCCAGGCGGCTGCCTTGAGCGGGTCGGATAGTTTTTCCAGCAGGTTTTTAATCCGGCCGTTATGCCGTGTTAACATCGTCGGGTCATAACCTGATTCCGAGATAATCACACCGGTCTGTGTGAGAATCTGCGTAACAGACGCCCTCATGGTTGCCATCAGGTCTGGCAGTGAGATGTCATAGGGTCCGCCGACCAGAACTATTGAACCTTCAGGCAGTCTGTTGACGGTTTGGAGATAACCGGTCAACCAGTAGCCCATCACGGATGCGACCTGGCGGCCTCTGGCGCGGGAACCGGTAAATCGCAATGTTCCTTTGGCGACCTCTTCATCCCAGTTGGACTGAGATGCTTCAACCTTATCCTTGAACCGCTTGGCAACGACTCCATCCACCTCTTCAAAGGCATAGTCTAACCCGTCGTTATATTTGGTGAAGGCGCGGGTCATCTTGCTACGTTGTAAGGTATGGATGTCATCGGCGTTGCGGTCGCCCTGTGTGGGCGTTGGGAAATCCACCCTCTGTTTGAAGTTATCAGCCGAGGGTGTGCCCATCAGTTGCGTAAAGGTGCCGTCATCCGGGACGCGGGCTTTACGACGGTTGTTAATAAGCTCCGCATTGTTGACGAGATTATTAACCCGTTTGGTTGACATATCCGGATTGGGCGTGATAAACGGCGCCACCGGAATAATCAGTTTTGTGTGTATCATATTTACCTCCGTTTCGGTAAACTGATTAAACGGATTTAACTGACCCTTCTGGTGCCATTGGCGCCATCAGGGCGAACCTGTTAATCAGTTACCGGTTATATGTTAAACATCCGGGCGGGCTATCTGTATCTTGCCGCCCTGTTCAGTCAGGACTGATACTCGGAGATAACCCAAAACCCGACTGTAAGTTTTCCTGTGTTTATCTGTGGTTTCGTTTCTTCTGGATAGCAGTCAGAATAATGTCAACCACTACTCCGATTATGCTCTTCCAAAAATCAGACATTATCTTAAACATAGAATCTCCTCCTGATACCTATCAGTGTTCATCTGTGTTTATCTGTGGTTCCGTTAATCTTCCTCAACTCCATAAGGATTGACACCAGCAGTTTATCCTGTCTGACCACCAGATAGAGCGTCAGAAAGATGGGGAAACCAACCTGTTCAATAATCGTGATAAACTCATTCATAGACATCCTCCTCTTAGTCGCTGTTAGACCTTTGGTCGTTACAGCGACTTAGACCCCGTCCCGATGTCCATCGGGGCGGGATTTTCCTTCCCCGCTATAAGTAGCGGGATCTCCACCGATACTCTTTATAGGATGTCTTTCTTACCGATGGTGATTTCTGAGTTTATTAATACCTGTCTCATAATGATTGATAACTTCTTCTGCGGTCAAATTCAATTCCTGTGCTATTTTAAGGAATGGCTGTTCATAACAGATGTGTTCGGCCAGAACCTCTGCCTCTATCTCTGAGAGCGCCTTATTCTGAACTGCTTCATCCAGCATCCGAATACCCTGATAGTTCCAGTCATATTTTTCCCGCAGTTTATCATCCGGTGGATATGAAGGCGGTCTGTTAAACCATCTGCTTATTTCTTCTTTATGTTCCTCTAAAACCTTTCTGTAATGTGATTCTTTCCGGCTCAA
>JACQXL010000256.1 GCA_016208805.1 Planctomycetota bacterium
CCCTCTGGATAATATATCGGCTATCTAACATTAAAATCTTTAACATTTTCGGATACCTATTTATGATTTGTTGTACTTAGTTTATTTATTTCCTCTCTAATTTCTTCAATAACCTCAGTATTATGGATTTTCTTTTTGTCGCCTTCTTTTATTGAAATTACATAGAACACCTTGCCGCCATATTTCTCTGTAAATTTCTTATGCGTAGCAAGTTGAAGGGAATGTTCTTTAAATATCTCCGGGATATGGGATACTCCACCAGCGGGTTTAACCTGAAGTCCGATATATTTATCCTTTATCTTTATAAAGAAATCAACATTGAATAACCTGTCCCATTCATCAGGCGTCGGCTCAATCTTCACCCCTAATATTTCCTGTAATTGCCCATATATAGTTTTTATCTCCGTCATATAGCCGTCAAATGTCCGGTCTATCACCACGGTATGTATATAATCTATGCAATCTTTTTCCGTGATGTCTCCAGCTTCGGCTGAGATTACCTCGGTGATTTTTACATATAATTTCTTCCCCAATTCCTCAATATGCGCTTTCGGCCTGACATTAGCAAAGTAATACTTTTCCCAGTCATCCACGGTTTTTGGGGTGCATTTTCTTATTGATTCAGAAACCGCGCCGACATTACGTTTGAAGTTTAACTGGAAACGGTTCATAGCGCTGTTCAAAATCCATTCTTTAGCCATTGATTTCTCCCTTTTTTTGTTTATCCCGCACTGCATATACCAATTCCCTGTGTGGGTATATATCCGAATTGTCTATCTTTGAACCAAAACGCAGTTTTTTGGGGTCAATCTTCTTGTCAAACTTTATCGGGTCTTTGAAGATATACGGCAATTTAGCAATCCTTTCCTTAAAATCAGACGGATGCAATGTCTGTCTGATAATCTCAAATTCTGCGTCATTAAAAAGGGTGTGTTTGGATATGCCGATTCGGTCTTTTATTACAGGCAGGAATTCCTCATTGATTTCATAGCCAATAGAATTACGTTCTAAATTCTTAGCGGCTAACGTAGAGGTGCCGCTGCCCAAGAATGGGTCAAGCACCGTGTCGCCTACAAAACTGAACATCTTGATAAGACGTTTGGGCAGTTCCTGCGGAAACATTGCCAAATGCTTATCCTGCTTCTCGCCGGCAAAGTTCCAGTGTCCGTAAAAATACTTATTCCATTCTTCAGTAGTCATCTTTGATTTTTCACGGATGGCTTTAGCCGGCAGAGGCGGAGCGCCTAATTTCTTAAAGATTAAGATGAATTCATAATCAAGTTTGATAATACCGTTGCGCGGGTAAGGGAATGAACCCATTATACTGGCTCCGCCGGTGGTGTGGCAGGTGGTAACCTTTTGCCAGATGATGGCGCCCATATAGTCAAAGCCGATGGTCTCGCAGAATTTGATTATCTCGGTGCGGATGGGAATAATCTTGTAACGACCATAATAGACCGAGCGGGCAAACTGGTCGCCGATATTAATGCAGAGACGGCAACCCTTGTTAAGGACGCGATAACATTCGGACCAAACTAAATTAAGATTGTTGATATAGTCCTCGTAGGTATCGTTAAACCCAATCTGGCGACCGTTGCCGTAGTCCTTTAATTGCCAATACGGCGGCGAGGTAATGATTAAGTGAACGGATTCATCCTGAACTTCTTTCATCCGTCTGGAATCACCAATTACTATCTTGTGATGAGTGGTATTTTTTGTCTGATGGGTTGATTTAGGCGCTTCCGGGAGCGTTACCGAGTAAGGGGCTGAGGTTGTTTCTTTAATCTTAAGGGAATGTTTCTTTTTGGTATTATATAGGGTCGTTGTTTTCTTGGGCATAAGGAAACCATATCAGAAATGCTTAAACCTGTCAAGACAATGCTTGGCGTAATTCCGGAGATACCAAACCACAGATTACACGGATTGACACGGATTATTCTTCTTGGCTTCCGGGATTCCTTCACCACAAAGGCATAAAGGACACAAAGAATTTAATCTACGATTTCTAATTATTCCCTTTAACCGCCCTGACGTTAAGGTCGGGACTCTCCCGCTGGGGCGGGACTCCACTGTCGTTTCGCGTTCACACTACGCACGCTACGCGAGAAGGGCTGGGTGTTCCCGTTGCCTTCGTGGTAACGTATCCCTAATACACCGGCTTTTTGGCGAATTTGTGGTGCGCCTCTATATAACGAATAGTCCCGGTCTTGGAGCGCATCACGACCGAATGGGTCATCGCGCCGTCGGCGGTCAGCCGGACACCCTTCAAGAATGAGCCGTTGGTCACTCCGGTCGCCGCGAACATAATATCATCGCCTCTGGCCAATTCGTTTATGGTGAACACCTTATCAATATTCTTTACGCCCATTTGATGCGCCCGCTGGACTTCCTCGTCATTGCGCGGTTTCAACTGGCCCTGCATATCGCCGCCCAGGCATTGGAGTGCGGCGGCGGCCAGGACGCCTTCGGGCGCGCCGCCGATGCCCAACAGCAGGTCAATCTCCGAATCGCGCGGGAATGCCGTCGCCACCGCCGCGGCCACGTCGCCGTCCTGAATCAGGCAAATCCGCGCGCCGGCCTCGCGCACCTCGCGGATAATATCCGCATGCCGGGGGCGGTCTAGGATAACCACCGTAATCTTGTCCACGTCGCGGCAGAGTTTCTTGGCCACGGCCCTGACGTTATCCTTTACCGGCGCGTTGATATCAATCGCCCCGGCCGCGCCCGGGCCGACGGCAATCTTTTTCATATAGGTATCGGGCGCATTGAGGAAATGACCGCGCGGCGCGGCGGCCACGACCGATATCGCATTGGCCCGCCCCTGCGCGGTCAGGGTCGTCCCTTCCAGCGGGTCAATCGCGATATCAAGTTTCGGACCCTCGCCCTTGCCGATTTTCTCGCCGATATAAAGCATCGGCGCTTCGTCCCGCTCGCCTTCGCCGATGACGACGGTGCCGTCAAAAGTGATGGCCGAAAATGCCTTGCGCATATAATCCACCGCGGCCTGGTCGGCCGCCTTGTCGTTGCCCAGTCCCATCCATTTGGCGGCTCCCAGGGCGGCCGCTTCCGTCACCCGGACAAACTCCAATGCCAGATTCCTATCCATAACAAACTCCTTTTAGAGCCAGTTAGGGATTTCGTCCCGCAAGGGACGAAAGACCGTTACTGTCTCTTATCCCGATGAATATCGGGATGCTTTTAGCGGGTCTTATCACTATTATACTCCGGCAGTTTGAGCGGTAGCGAATTACTGCCGGGTATAGTGGGCCGCAACTTCACAGGCGGCCCATCTACGGTTTTATTAAGACTACGTTATTTAAGCGCATAATATACCGCTCAAAAAAACGCCTGTCAACCCCGTTAGAGGTAGCCCCGCCCTTTCTGGCCTGAAGGGCGGGGCGCATTATTAAAATTAAATAATCCTATGTAAGACAAAACTATCAAATGAGTTTTATCGCGATTATTAAACCAAATACCTCTAACGGGGTCAACTAATAGTGGGACTCGTACGGGCCAAGGCCGGACACGGATTATTTTGCGGTTTCATACCTTCGCGTTTTCGTGGTAAAAGGAAGACTTTATAGAATTTTGCTTATTTTCTTGACAGGGTTTCACAGAATAATAGAATAGTGCTTCTCTTTAGAGGGAGAATTTTCTACTTATGGCAGTCAAGAAAGAAGTCAAGGCCAAGATAA
>JACQXL010000245.1 GCA_016208805.1 Planctomycetota bacterium
GCCGCTTTTGCCGTTTATGTATCTGGTAAACGGTTGCTTGGTCTCGGTCTGTCCGGTGTATCTGATGTCCTTGACGCCGTCGCCGGTCAAATCGGCCATAACTTCCAGCGTATCTAAATACGTCGCTTGGGGCCCGATGTTGGTGTACCAGATTTCTGTGCCTTTTGGCGCTTTACCGCGATAGGGCGGCGCCTGGCCGTTCACATTATTACCTTTGAGTAAATATACCCCGATTATTCCAAGGTCATTATTCGTGCAACCGACGATTATCTCGCAAATACCGTCGTTGTCTATATCTGTGACCGTAACCGTGTCGCCGGCTACTGCTCCCGGGTTCCAGTATTCGCCTTTCAGCAACCCTGTTTTGGCATTAATGACGCAAAGCCGGTGCGGATACCACGGGCAGTGGCTGGAAACAGTGATTATCTCTTTGGTGCCGTCGTTGTCCACATCGGCTACTCTGATGGCGACGACAACCATCTGGTCATCCGGCCAGAAGACGCCGGTCGCGCCGGTTTTGTAATTCCAGAGCACATTGCCTTTATGGTCCAGGACGTAAAGCATTCCTTTATCCGCGCCTTCGCCACGGGTACCGATGAGGACTTCCTTCTGCTTATCATCATTTACGTCCGAAATCAGATACGAACTGATATCCGAATATGCCGTATAATCCCAGAGTTTAATGCTATTTAGGTCATAGGCCGCGAGCGTTTTGCCGGTTGCCGAAAGCGTGTGCACCTGAATAATGCCGGCCGGCGGCGTGGGCGGACGGGGTATCTCGGCCACGGCTGGCACAGGTGGCGTTACTGTTTGACTGATATCAACTACCGGCGTAGGTTTTGATTTTGGTATTTCATCTCTGCGGCTGACCTTTACTGATGAAATTACGCCTGTTAAAAGCAGCACCGCGCCAGCCAGGGCAATACTTACTACGCCCAAACTGGCTATTTTATTCTTCTTGGCGGTCTGCCAGAACCTGATGATGGAAGATGTCCGGCGGGCCGAAATGGGCGCGCCATCCAGATAGCGATTCAAATCTATCGCCAGTTCCGCACCGCTTTGATACCGTTTGGTCTTGTCTTTATCAAGACACTTCAGGCAGATTGATTCAAGGTCGGTTGGCACCATCGGCCGCAGGGCATGCGGCGGAGACGGGGCCTTATTTATTATTTTGGTTAATACTTCGTATAATTCCTTGCCCGGAAAGGGCAGGCAACCGGTCAGGCACTGGTAAAGGGTTGAACCCAGCGAGAAAATATCGCTCCGGTAGTCAATCTCTTTCTTATTGCCTTTGGCCTGTTCGGGCGACATATAATCCGGTGTGCCGACCAGTGCGCCTTCTATGGTCAGCGAACGGTCTAACCCGCTCAGCCGTTTGGATAATCCAAAATCAGTTACATATGCCCGGCCGTCTTTGTCCACCAAAATATTGGCCGGTTTGATATCGCGGTGGATAATATTCTGGCTGTGCGCATAATCAAGCGCCGAGGCAACTTGCTGGATAACCCGGGCAATACTCTGGGATGTTAGTTTCCGTGTCATAATCAACTTCAGCAACGAAGTTCCTTCAATATAGTCCATCGTGAAATAATGCTGGTTGCCGACCGTGCCGGATTCATAGACGCGGACAATATTCGGATGCTGGAGTTTGGCGATGAATTGCGCTTCCCTCAGGAATCGTTCTACCGCGTCCTTGTCGGTAGAAGTAATAACCTTGAGTGCGACCTTGCGGTCTAACGAGGGGTCACTGGCCAGATAGACAATGCCCATCCCGCCCTGGCCCAACTTGCTCTCAATTACATACCGTCCGAAAACAGTGGTGGTTGACATAGTGAATTGGTAACCTTATTACTTGCCTTCCAGCGTTTCTTTGGCGCTGAGTTGGGTCGCGGATGTAATCAGGTGGTAATTCATAACGGGTATCTGGGATGTTACATCCTAGCCTGCCCCGGCCGCAAACGGCGCACTGCACAGGTTGCACGAAACGACCGTGTCGGTATTCTCGTAACCGCATTTAGGACATTTCATACCGTATCAGTCAATAGGACACAGATTCCCGCAGATAAACGCTGATAATTTTTATAAGGAGACCACGAAACCAAGATTATAATTCCTGTTTTCCTGGATTCCTTATAATATTTATCTGCGTTCCGTTAACCTGTTATGCCGCCTTTTTATTGGGCGGTGTGCTGAAGGCCAGTATCAGGAACAGCACGATATTCACCACCGGCACCAGGACAATCACGATACCCCACCAGCCCGGACGTCCCAATGCCTCGGCTATCGCCATCCAGATGATAATGAATACCACTATGTTGACTAACGGAATGAGGCACAGGATAATCCACCACATCGGTTTGTTGGCGATTTGCAGCCAGACGATATACTGGACGATAGGAATCAGCGACATAACGAAACTGGTGCCGAAGGGCTTGCCGGCTTTCTTGGCTATCAGCGCCATACACAGTGCGCCCAACACCCAGAATACCAGGCAAATTACGAGTAAGACCAGTACGGCCCCGGCCGCAAACATACCCACCGCGCCAGCCAGTTCGGGTGGTACATCCATCGGGATTTCTTCCATTGGCATACTCCTTTCGCGTCGGGCAGTCTGCGCCGGGATGGCGCTCCGATGTTTCAATACGGAGCGCCCCGCAAGACCGCAGTCAGTCCCGCACTTATGCGGGGAACGAAGCATCGGGGGCGCATTACTACCCGCGTTTCACTCTATTGTCCAGAGACTATCTAAAATATCACTGATGTCAAGAAATTATAACTGAAAAATGTCAGGGTAATTTCCCTTGACAAAGTTAGAGTGTTTCGCTATCATCACACGAAGAAATCAGGAAAATCTGATCTGCCAGAGTTGTAATGACGGATTCCAAAGAATCGCAGTAAAGTATGCTGAAAACCGTGATATTGGTTGTCGGATTACTGATTCCGTTCGTTGGTCCGGCCGTCGCGGCGGAGGATGAGGACCTGTTTGAGGTTTATTACCAGTCGGGGATGTCTCTGTTTAAGAGGGGTAATTATGAGGAAGCGATTGGGAAGTTCACTGAGGCGCTCGCATACCGCCCGAATTTCTCCGATGTCTCCCTGAAATTAGGTGAATGTTACGAGAAGATAAAGAATTACAATAAGGCCATTAATAACTACCGGTTCTGCGCCGCTTCGCTCCGGCAACTGGCGGAGCGCTCTAAGGAGCAGAATGAAATGCTGGTTGAAGTTAATAAGCGTCTGGACAAACTTGACGTCAGGGGTAGAGAGATTAAAAATATCAGGAAGAACCACACGGATAAACTCCTGGCGTTGGCCAGGGATTGTATCAGCAAGAAATACAACCGTTTTGCCATACGGATACTGGAATATATTCTCCAGATTGACCCGGACAATAAAGCCGCGCGTGAGTTGCTGGCGAAGTTAACTATCGCGCCGGCGAGCCAGCAAAAGAAGGAACCAAAAATAACCAACCCCGAAGAAACCAAGGTTGACAAACGGATGGCCAAGGTCTATCTGGATAAGAGTGACAATTACCTCCTGAAAGGCGATTATGAAAAGGCGTTGGCCTCGCTGTCGGATGCCATCAAGGCCGACCCGAAATCAATTGAGGGTTTTGTCAATATGCGCCCGAGCAGTGAGACCGCCAGACGGAATATTGATAACGTTTTAGCTGACCTGAACGAGAAGATTGCCCTCAATCCGCAGTTTTACGCGGCCTATTACGTCCGTTCCGTGCTGAATGCCAAGATGGGCAATTATCGGTCCGCAGTGACCGACGCCAATATCGCGCTCAATCTCGCGCCTAAAGACCAGTTTGCAACAGAACTCAAAAAAACTCCTACCCAGATGGCAGGCGCGGGCGAAATAGATTGCGGCGTTTTTCCATCAGCCGTAGCTCATACGGGCGCGGGCAGGTGAGCCCGCATTATTCATAAACTTCCCTAAGAACCTGTTTCATAACTGATAAACGTTCCCCCTGTCATTCCCGTCCCGATGGCTATCGGGAGGAATCCAAACAAAACACAGGGATACTGGATTCCTGCCTGCCCGACCTGACGGTCCCCGCCAGAATGACCTTGTCGGGCAGGTTGCCTTAAGGACAAACTGTAGGATGGACCATAATCGGCAATCCTTATAGGTATTCCTTTTTTCTAATGGCTCTAAATCAAAAGGGCGGCTATAGAGATATCTTCGTCTAAATCATTCCAATGAATGCCAATCCCTTTCCCGATTAAACGCCAATTCTTGCGCTGTCTGACCGATGCATCCCTTAAACGGGGAAACCATTCCAGTGGAACACTAATCTCTCTTCCATCAAGCAAGCGGATATGAAACATCGTTGCGTCAAAACTAATGTTTACCGCTAAAGACTGGTTTGTTTTAACTGAAGAATTCATTCCACTTCTCCTTAAATACTGAACTCTTGCGAAACGCCCCCTCTGTCATTCTGAACGGAGCGAAGCGGAGTGAAGAATCTGCATTTTATGAGGGTTTGGGACGAGATTCTTCGCCCTACGGGCTCAGAATGACA
>JACQXL010000240.1 GCA_016208805.1 Planctomycetota bacterium
CTGTCGTTCAGCGTGCCGACACGCCCACTTTCACCACAGATAAACACAGATGAAATCGGGGACGGACAGGTTACGCCGGCCAAACTATCCTTTGCGCCGGTGAGCAGACCGCTCGTCCCGCCGGCCACTCCGGCTGAGATGGAAGACCGGTTCACGCTCAACAACAACCTGCTCCTGTTTTCCAACCTGAGCAACGTATCCGTCCCTAATACCCTTATAGACTTATCGCCTTATACCCCTATCGGAACCAAGTATGCGATGGTGGTGATGACGCACGCCGGCGCCAGCCCGATTCTCTACGGCTATAAAGCCCAGTTCTACACCAAGCCGACCGTTGACCCGGCCCCGTTGTATCGCTTAGACACGGCGGCCAAAGACTTCACCAATTATCTGAACGTGCTGATACCGTTAGATGCTAATCGCAAGTTCGTAACATCCGTTTACAGGGACGGGGTTACAACAGCGGCGGAGTTGTACCTGATGGGATATGTTAGATGAGTTATGCGTCTTGGGTCTTGCGTCAAGCGTCTTGGGTTGTGCGTCCCTGACGCAGGACTCATTACGCATGACGCCTCTTACACCCGCTTTATCCGCTCGCGGTGGTTGGTCACGTCCTTGGTCGCATTGCGGCTGTCTATGACCAGTTTGCTGTTGTTGACTATCCACTGGTAGTCATAGTCAGTGTGGTCGGTCGTAATCAGCACCGCATCCTGCTTCCTGAGCAGTTTGTGCGTCAGCCGTTTGGAACTGAACGGCGGCAGGTTATAATGCCGCAGGCGCGGGAATGACCTGACATAAGGGTCGTTATAAAGCACCCTGGCATTCTGTTCCAGCAGGAGTTCAATGACCTTCAGGGCCGGCGATTCCCGCATATCGTCCACGTCTTTCTTATAGGCCACGCCCAGAATCAAGATGTGGGCGTCTTTAATCATCTTGCCCTGCTGGTTGAGTATCTCGGCCGTCTTGTTGACCACATAGTAGGGCATTGAGGTATTAATCTCGCCGGCCAGTTCTATGAACTTGGTCGGGATGTCATACTGGCGCGCCTTCCAGGACAGGTAGAACGGGTCTATCGGGATGCAATGTCCGCCCAAGCCCGGGCCGGGATAGAACGGCTGGAACCCGAACGGTTTGGTGGATGCGGCCCGGATGACCTCCCAGACATCAATGCCCATCCGCTCAAAGACCATCTTGAGTTCGTTGACCATTGCGATATTGACGCAGCGGTAGATATTTTCCAGTAGTTTGGTGGCCTCGGCCACGGCGGCGGATGAGACGGGTATCACTTGCGTAACGACTTCGCCGTATAGGGTCTGGGCTAATTTACCGCTGACCGGGTCAAGCCCGCCGACCACTTTCGGTATTTTCTCGGTGGAGTATTTGGGGTTGCCCGGGTCTTCACGCTCGGGCGAGAATGCCAGGTAGAAGTCCTTGCCGTATTTCAGGCCGCTCTTTTCCAGTATTGGTTTCATCATCTCTTCGGTCGTGCCCGGATAGGTGGTGCTTTCCAGAATAATCAATTGGCCTTTACGGATATGCTGGCTGATGGTCCGGGCGGTGTTTTCAATATAGGACATATCCGGTTCTTTCATCTTGGTGAGCGGCGTGGGCACACAGATGATAACCGCATCCATTTTGGCCAGTTGCTTGAAGTCATCGGTTGCCTTGAAGCCGTGTTTGGCGCGCATCTCCTTGATGGTCTGGGCCGGGATGTGTTTGATATAGGATTTATTATGGTTGAGTTTGGTTATCTTGTCGCGGTCAATGTCAAACCCGGTGACCGGGAAGCCGCGTGACGAGAACACGCGTGCCAGCGGCAGGCCGACATAGCCCATCCCGATGATGCCCACATTAGCATGGTGCGATTTGATCAGATTCAGCAGTTTCATTTGCATTATCTCCTTATAAATCCGTGTAATCTGTGGCTTATTCTCCGACCAGTATCTTGGTCAGCACGACCATCTCCAGGTATTCCATATTGAACGGTTTCATTATGTATTCGTATGCGCCCAGTTTCATCGCCTCCTGGACCACGTCCGCATCATTCACGGATGTAATCATCACCACGCCAATCTTTTTGTCCATACTTCTGATTTTCTTGAGGGTGACGATGCCGTCCATTCCGGGCATCTTGACATCAAGCAGTATCAGGTCGGGTTTGGTGGTTGCGGTGGATAGTTTCTGGATGGCCTCTTCGCCGTTAGCAGCGCTGATGACTCCATAGCCGTGCTTGGTCAGGAATGTCTCCAGCATAAACCGGATTTCCGGGTCGTCGTCCGTAACCATAATTGTGCCTTTAATGTGTTTGGCCGGCAGTGCGCAGGTGCCTTTGGCCTGGCACCGGTCCAGGTAATACTTGACCGATTTGAGGAATAGTTCCACGCTGACGCCTTTGCGGATGATTTCAGACACGCCGAGTTTGGATGCCTGTTTTTCCAGGTCGGCCAGCGGCAGGGAAGTCAGGACTATCACTTCAACTTCACGGTTAATTTCCCTGATACGTTTGAGTGTTTCCAGTCCGTTCATTCCCGGCATCATCATATCCAGGACGATTAAATCGGGTTTGTCTTCAGGCAACATTTCCAGCGCCTCTTTGCCGCCGGGCGCGGTCACCACATCGTAATTATACTTGGTAAAAAGGGTGTAGAGCATATCCCTTATCATTACATCGTCATCAACCACCAGTATTTTCTCTTTCATAATTACGCCCTCCTACCACGAAATCACTAAACCCAGCCACAGATTTCACGCCCGTACGGGTGTGTAATCCGTGGCTTCGTGTTTTCGTGGTTAAAGCATCATCTCCACCACGTTCTGCAGTGAGGATGAACTGATAATCGTGATTCCTTCCGGTTTCAGGAGCCGTTTATTATTATCGGCCGGGATGACAATCTTCTTAAAGCCGAGCCGGGCCGATTCCTGGAGCCGGTTGTTAATGTGGTTGACCGGCCTGATTTCGCCGGACAGACCGATTTCGCCCAGTAATAACGTGCCGTCCTGGACCGGTTTATTCTTGTAACTGGAAAGAACGGCTATTGCCACGGCTAAATCAGCGGCCGGTTCGTCCACCTTCACGCCGCCGACGGCATTGACGAATACATCCTGAGAACCCAGCGGTACGCCCAGGCGGCGTTCCAGCACGGCCAGAATCATCGCCATCCGGTTGAAGTCTATGCCACTGACCCGTCTGGACGGCGTGGCGTAATACGAGCGCGAGGTGAGCGCCTGGATTTCTATCAAAAGCGGCCGGGTGCCGATAAGGGCCGGGACAATCACCGTGCCGGTGGCCTTACGGTCGGCCTGGGCGATGAATAGTTCGGACGGGTTGGCGACTTCTTCCAGGCCTTCGTTCTTCATCTCAAAGATGCCGATTTCGTTGGTGGAGCCGAATCGGTTCTTGACGGCCCTGAGGATGCGGAATGACTGGAAGCGGTCGCCTTCAAAATAGAGGACCGTGTCCACCATATGCTCCAGCGTGCGCGGCCCGGCCAGTGCGCCTTCCTTGGTGACATGGCCGATGAGCATTAAAGAGATGCCCTTGCGTTTGCAGAGATAGACCAGCGCCATTGCCGATTCGCGCACCTGGGTGACCGTGCCGGGCGCGGTCGGGATTTCAGTCCGATAAACCATCTGGATGGAATCTATAATAACAAAGTCAGGTTTATACTCTTCTATATAAGCGGAAATTACTTCAATATTGGTCTCCGAGGCGATGAGCAGGTTATCGGAATCAATCTGGAGCCGTTCAGCTCGGAGTTTGGACTGGTAAACCGATTCTTCAGCCGAGATATAAAGGACTTTCAGGTTGGATTGGGTGAGTTTATGGGATATCTGCAGGACGATGGTGGATTTGCCGATGCCCGGGTCGCCGCCGATGAGGATGGTGGAGCCGACGACAATCCCGCCGCCCATAATCCTGTCAAATTCCTGGATGCCGGTGACCAGCCGGGCCGTGGTCAGGTTTTTGACCTGGGTGATGGGGATGGGTTTATCGCCGCCCAGGAACGGTTTGGTCTTCTGTTCCTGCGGTGTGGCAACTTCTTCTACCAGCGTGCCCCATTCGCCGCATTCGGGGCAACGGCCGACCCATCTCGGGCAGGCCGAGCCGCATTTCTGGCAGACATAGACGGTTTTAGGACGTTTTAATTGTTTCATAATCGTTCCTGAAACCACAGATACATCACACCATGTCGGTATGACGTGGCACAGATAAACACTGATTGTTCCCCCTCCTTTGCCCTAAAGGTGGTACAGCCTATCTCCTTTAGGATGGACCATAAGGAGGGGCTAGGGGAGGTAGAAAGCACTAATCTACCCCTCCTATCCTCCCCTTACAAAGGGGAGGTAAACTATCTGTGTCATCGGTGTTCATCTGTGTTTCCATAATGATACCACAACATCGCCAGCATCGCCAGCGCGGCGGTTTCTACTCTTAATATTGCTTTGACCGGCAGGCGCACCGGTTTCAGGCCGGCCTGGGCCGCCTGTTTTATCTCATCCGCGGTGAAATCGCCTTCAGGACCTATCAGGTATAGTATCCGATTGGCAGTCTTGGCCTTTTCTATTGCGTCATTAAGTTCTTGTTTGGCAGTCGGAACGGCAATCAAACTCAGGTCATAATCCTTGATAGTTCTGGCTAATTGGTCCAATGTCTGGGGCGGCATAATCCGAAGCACCTCAGATTGGCCGGTCTGCTTGGCCGCGGCCACGGCCAGTTTAGACCAACGAGATAATTTAGGCGAAGAGTTGTCAATTACCACAACACTTCGTTTAGTAATCAGGGGGATGAGCCGTTTTAGCCCTAATTCGGCCGCCTTTTCCACCAGCCAGTCCATCCGGCTGCCTTTGGGAATGGCCGTGGCCAGGGTTATTTCCAATTGGGATTTATCCGGCATATTCGGGCGGACTATCATTAATTCGGCCCGGTCTTTATCCAGTGTTATCACTTCACTCAAGAATGAGTTGCCGCTGCCGTTAAAAACCTCTATCTGCGAGCCCGGTTTTAACCGTAATACATTTATTAGATGATGCGACTCCGGTTTACCGAGCGTAAGTCTATTATCCAACGGCTGTTGTGAGCAGAAGAACCGCCTTAATCCGGACATAACGTATTACTGAACTCTTGCGAAACGCACCCTCTGTCATTGCGAGCGACCGAAGGGAGCGAAGCAATCCCATAAATTTGAGATTGCTTCGGTCGTTTCACTCCCTCGCAATGACACCTTTTGGGTGGTCTTTTCCCCGTTTCGCAAGAGTTCAGGTATTACATATCAATTATCACCGAGGGGGTCAACGATTTAATAATTATTTTTAGCCATAGTCTCAGATTATTGACAGGCCGGGAATTTATGTTATCATACCGGACTTATGGAAGATACCAATCATGGCTTGGACTTTGAAGCGCCGATAACGGCGCTGGAGCGCAAGATTGCCGAGCTGGAGAGTTTTTCCGCTATAGCCGAGGTGGACCTGTCCGAAGAAATCAAGAAACTGCGCACCCGGGCCGAGCGGCTCAAGACCGAAATCTACAAGAACCTCTCGCCCTGGCAGCGGGTCCTGCTGGCCCGGCATCCTTTGCGGCCGCCCGTCCAGTATTTTATCAACCTTGCCTTTACCGATTTCGTGGAATTATACGGCGACCGCTGTTTCCGGGACGACCGGGCCATCCTGAGCGGGCCGGCCAAAATAGATGGCCAGGAGGTAATGTTGATAGCCACCCGTAAAGGCAAGACTACCCGTGAACGGTTGGCTTACAACTTCGGCAGTCCTCATCCGGAGGGTTACCGCAAGGCATTACTTAAGATGCAACTGGCGGCTAAATTCGGGTTGCCGATAATTAGTTTAATCAATACGCCGGGCGCTTATCCGGGTATCGGCGCCGAGGAACGGGGCCAGGCGCATATTATCGCCAAATCCATCTTTGAGATGTCGCAACTGCGCGTTCCAATAATCTGTATTGTGGTAGGCGAGGGCGGCAGCGGCGGCGCGCTGGCCATCGGCGTGGGCGACCGGTTTGCCATCCTGGAAAACGCCTATTTCTCCGTTATCTCGCCTGAGGGCTGTGCGGCAATTCTCTGGAAGAACAGCAGTAAAGCCCCTGATGCGGCTAAAGCGCTCAAACTTACTTCTAAAGACCTGAAGGAACTCGGTATTGTGGATGAGGTCATTCCTGAGCCGGTCGGCGGGGCGCACCGGGATTACAAGACCACAGCCGAGAATATGAAACAATATATCCTGAAATGCCTGGCCGAACTGCGCCAAATTCCGATGGATACGCTTATCCAGCAACGTTACGAGAAATACCGCAAGATAGGGAAGTTCGTGGAAAATAATAACCCCGCTTCCAAATAGCGCCTATCTGAAAGCGGGGCTAATTTGTTAGGCTCTTCACGGATTTTAGTGGGTAATGGCCCGTACGGGTCATCTCGTTCCGCCTATGTCGGATACGATAACAACACACCCCTAAATCCCCTCTTGATAGAGGGGACTTACCAGCCACCCGCCCGAACGCCGTCAGGCGGGCGGGAATCCCCTCTAATAAGAGCCTATCCGAAAACCTTGATACCAGCACCGCGATACGTAATTAAACCACAGACAAAATGAAGTAATCCAATATAATTCTCCGCTTTCTTTTCCCAACGAATAAGGATACGGCGAAACCGATTCAACCAACTA
>JACQXL010000257.1 GCA_016208805.1 Planctomycetota bacterium
CAGGGAATCGGCCGGGCCCTTGGTCCAGATAATCACCGGACGGCCGGCATCCAGACGGCTCTTTAACACCGGCTTGAGGTTTAGGATATCAATCGCCTCTTTAATTGAGACCAGACCCAGGTCCTCGCCGATGGCCTGGGTATAGGCCGGATGGCCCTTGATACGCATGACCAGTTTACGGATGCGCGGGAAAATGCCGGCGCTGACCGGGGTTGGAGCCGCCGGCGGAGTCGGAAAAACCAGCTCGCCGATAGCCGTGTCCATTGGTCCGTCCCGGAGCATATCCTTATACCCTGAAATCGCCTGCTTGAAGGTCTTATACGCCTCCTGCACCTTGAGGATATAGGTGAACCTGGCCGCATCGTTCTTGACCGAAGCCACCTCAGCCGGGCTCAGGTTAAAGGTAGCCGCATATCCGCCTATCTTATTGGCTAAATTACGTAGGAAAGCAGCCATTCCCGGGTCTGATTTAGGGATAAAATCGTGTTTTGGCATATCAAAACTCCTTCAAATGGCTTCCATGAGTCGTTCAGGGGGATTATTTAGTCATCCGTCAAGCCCCCTGAGTCGTCCAGGGGGGTTACTCAGTCATCCGTCAGCCCCCCTGAACCATCCAGGGGGGGTACTCATTCATCCGTCAGCCCCCCTGAGTCGTCCAGGGGGTTTACTCAGTCATCGGTCAGTCCCCCTGAGTCATCCAGGGGGTTTACTCAGTCATCGGTCAGTCCCCCTGAACCGTCCAGGGGGATGTTTTAGTCATCTGTCCGGCTTATGGTTCCCCTCTTTCCATTCTTCACCTTCTTGCTGGGCGTCTTTCAGTTTCTTTTCCGAGGCCCTGAGGTTAATCTGCGCCTTGAGATGCTCATCATAGGAAGCCATAAACTTCTTATGATTGGTCTTCAATTTCTCAAGAGCATCGCTGAAATCCTCGGGACGCCCCGCCGGAGGAAACCACTTGTCCGCGTTGGCCGACAACACCCGTAAGAAATTATCGGCCCAGGCCGCGAATTCCATCTCGCCCTTGGGGATAACGGCATCATCAAGATCCTTCTTAATCCGGACCCGCTCCTTTTTTGAGCGTACGATGATGAACCTGAAATAGCACGGGTAATCCCGCAGGGTCTTTTGGATGCAATGCTCAGGGGCATTATAGGGATTCTTGGGCGGAGGCAGTTCTATCTTCAGGAGATTAAGATGCCCGCACAGTGTCTTGTACAAATCATCCGTCTCGCCGTTATAAAAGACAAAATACCCTTCTTTGCCCTCATGGATTGTCCGATAAACCAGGCGATAGACCCCGGGCAGGTCCGGCACATAGTTATCCACCTTATCCTCGTTAAACTCAAACCTCGGCCCCCAATCAATATTCTTGATATCAATGCCCTTCCATGACTTCTTAGCGGAGTCAGACATAACATCCTCCTTTCTTCTGAACTCTTGCGAAACGCCCCCTCCTGTCGTTGCGAGCGACCGTAGGGAGCGAAGCAATCCCATAAATTTGAGATTGCTTCGGTCGTTTCACTCCCTCGCAATGACACTTTTGGGACGCCTTATTCCCATTTCGCAAGAGTTCAGTTTCTTAGAACCGCTTGTATTCCAGTATCTTCATAGTTTTCTCCCGGTAATCTCAAGGTGGCCGGCGCCGCCTAAAAGCGTTTCCTCGGCATTCAGTTGTAATTCCAGTTTCAGCAGGCGTTCAAATGACTTACGGTCTTTGAGCGATTCGCTATCCGAACCTAACGACAGAACCGGCTTGCCAATCATAGAGAGGACTTCAAAGCCGTTCCGGCTCAAGAGTTTACGCAGTTCATCGGGCGTGAAATACTTTATCGGATATTGTTCCGACTCATCTTTGGTAAACCAGTTGGTCCGGCCGGTCTTGACGAATTCTTCCAGTTCATCCAGTTCGTTCTGCCGGACAAATACCCGCATCCCGCCGAACTTGTTATCTACGGATGCGATAAATAGCCCATCTGCTTTAAGGATGTGATAAACCTCTTTGACGGCCCTGACCGGGTCGTTGCAGTATGACAGCGGGTCGCCCTCGGCCAGCACCAGGTCGAAACTATCCGGTTCAAATGCCGAAAGGTTGCAGATGTCAGTTTTGGCGAAGACGACTTTCGGGAGCAGGTTTGCTGATTCTATCTTCCGGCGGGCCACATCCAGCATCTTCTGGGAGAGGTCGGCCAGCGTGACATCGTAGCCGGATTTGGCCAGTTTCAGCGCCCAGAGTCCCGTGCCGCCGCCGATATCCAGCGCCCGGCGTCCCTGCAGGCGGGGCAGGTATTTCTTGATGTTGTGCCAGGTGACCGCATTATAAAAATCCCAGTAGGGCGTTTTGTAGGAATCGTCATACTTGTGCGCCACACGGTCGTAATAAAGTTCGCAGGTCGTTCTTTTCATTGATGAAAATATTAGCGTGCCGGCGGCGGATGTCAAGAAGAATTGCGATTCCGTTAACTCTGGATGAACGGCCGACCGGGTGCTACGTGCAGAACACCCGGCCGGTCAATCGAATACTTTATTTGCCCGGCTTTTTGCCGAATGCCGTTTCCATTTTCTTGAGCCCATCTTCCATCTGGTCCCAGTACTGGCTCTGGGCTTGCTTTGCCCGGTTAATCCAGTCAGTCATCAGTTTCTGGCCCTCGGTCTGCATAACCAAGCCCTGCTTCATCAAGGCATCCAGGGTTTTTTCGTATTGCTCGGCTGAGGTCTTCATCATCTGCATGGTCGTGTTGGTGTAATCCTTGGCCAGTTTAAATACCGTTTGCGCCATTTCTTGTTGGTCAAACATTTTCTGCGCTCCTTTCATTCCATTATCAATATAATCTAAAAACTCTCGGCTGATTTCTTCAATGTTGAATAGCCCATCCATTTCTTCACCTCCTTTGGACATTTACGAAACACACCCCGTCTGCTTCGCAGCCACCCCTCTCAAGAGGGGATTACACCGCCGATGTAGTCCCCTCTAATAAGAGGGGATTTAGGGGTGTGTCGGTTCATTATTCCGGGTTAACCCCCTGTATCTCACCTCCCTCCGAGTCTAACCCGACGCCTCGTATTTCAGAACGGTGGCCGTGCCTTCAATCACGGCAATGCCGGTCTGGTTGTAAACATTGGTCTTGAGTTTAAGTATTTTCTTTTTATCGCTCTTCTCCATCACTTCGCACTGGGCGGTGATGGTGTCGCCGATTTTAACCGGCGCCTTGAACTGGAGTTCCTGCGACAGGTAAATGGTGTTGGGGCCGGGTAGTTTAGTGCCCAGAACGGTTGATATCAATCCGGCGCCGAGAAACCCGTGTGCGATGCGGGTCTTGAACAAGCCCTTTCGGGCGAACTCTTCGTCAATATGGACCGGGTTAAAATCGCCCGTAATCTTGGCGAAGTCATTGATATCAGTTTCGCTGATGGTCTTGGCAAACGATGCCTTATCGCCTACTTTTATGTCAGCATATTTGAGTTCGTTCATTATTTTGCTCCTTCCGTCCCGACATTCGCCACGCCATGTCGGCATGGCATGGCCGGGACTCCGTTTTACTCCGAGCGTTTGATAAGCCACTCGCTTAAGCGCGGGCAGATTTCCTTCTGCGACCGCGCGGATACGAAAATCCCGATATGTCCGGTCGGGAACGAGGCGATTTCTTTATCCGTGCTGCCGATATGCTCGGTAAAATTCCTGGAACAGGCCGGCGGCACGAGGTGGTCGTATTCGGCGAATATGTTCAGCACCGGCATCGTAATGTTCTGAAGGTTTACGGTTTTATCGCCGACTTTCAGTTTATTCTGAATCAGCAGGTTCTTCTGGTAACAGTCGCGGATGAACTGTTTCCAGCATTCGCCGGCCTGGTCGGGCGAGTCAAAAATCCACTTTTCCATCCGGACGAAATTATTGACGAAATTCTGGTCATCAATATTAAGCATAAAGCCGATATATTTATCCAGCACCAGCCGGAACGGGTTCATCAGCAGGAAGCCGACGTTCATAAAATCGCCCGGCACGTTGCCCATCGTGTCAACCACTTTGTCAACATACAGGTTGCGCGACCAGATATTCAGCAACCCGGTATCCGTATCAAAATCTACCGGTGTGACTATGGTCACCAGGTTCTTAATCTTTTCCGGATGCAGTGCCGAATACATCACAGAGAATGTGCCGCCCTGGCAGATGCCGACCAGGTTCAGTTTGGATGCTCCGGACCTGCGCAGGACTTCTTCCACGGCGTTGTTCAGGTATCCTTCAATATAATCTTCCAACGTAATATAGCGGTCAATCGGGGTCGGGTAACCCCAGTCAATGATGTAAACATCTATTCCTTGGTTTAACAGGTAGCGTATCACGCTCCGGTCCGGCTGGAGGTCCAGCATATACTGGCGGTTGACCAGTGCATAACTAATCAGGACCGGCGGTGTCTGGAGTTTCTTCTGGACGGGTATGTACCTGAAGATGCGCATCTTGTCTTCCTGATAGACCAGTTCGGACGGTGTCGTGGCGACTTCAACATCCAGCAACGGGCTGGTCAGGACCTCCATCCCGCGTATCAATCGTTTCTGGAAGCGGTCCAATTCCTCGTTGACGTTGAATTTCGGCTTTTCTTGAGTCGCCCCTACGGGACTCCCGCTGGTCGCAGTCTTTTCTTCTGGCATTATTGCCCCCTTACTTCTTACCCGCCTGACCGGCCGCCCGTTCCGGGTTCTCGCCCTGAGAACCCGTCAGGGTCCGAAGGGTCAGTTCGGGCAGGTTCGTGCGATTATTGATGAGTTTCTCCAATTCCTTTATCCTCTTTTTCAGGTCGTAGAGTTCACGATAGACGTCATCAATCTCGCTGCGGGTGATAATCGGCGTGGATTTAAGGAGTTCTTCAACAACCGCGAAATGCTGTTTCCGGAAGTTGAGCGATGCTTCAAGCGTGGTCTTGAGTATTTCGCCGAAGGCCGGTGTTTTGAACATCTGGTAAAACCGTTCTTCAAATGTATTTATGAGCAGGTCATAGAACTGCTTGTATTTTTCCTGCGTGAATTGGCCGTCCTGTGCGATAGCCGCGGACTTTTTGGCGAACTCCTCAATGGTCTCCTTGCCGGGCGCATACAGGACCATATTGAAATCGCTTATCGCGCCGCAGTATTTTATAAAGGCGTCCAGACTTTTGTTTATCTTATCCAGTATCTGCCGGGACGGGCCGACCGACGGTATCTTGAGGAACTTGCCGACGGCCGATTCGTACCCTTTGACCCAGGTGGCATAAAAGTTCTTGTATTTCTCCGGGTCGGCCTTGCCTTTGAGCATCTCGCCCATTTCGGTTGAAATATTGCTCCAGTTATCAATGAACGGCTGGCAGTTCTGGAAATAAAACTGGGAGAAATTCTCCAGCGATTTCCTGGCGGTTTCCGTCCATTCGCCGATATTGCCTCCGGCGAAATCCGGCGTAGGCAGGCCGAACAGGCGGCTGAACACATCTTTCTGGCTGTTCATCAGCAGGTCAAACATATTCTTCATCCCGCCGAGGCGGGACGGTTTGACATTCCCGCTGATATCGGCCCAGGATTTGAACATCTTGATGTAAATATCCGAAGCATCGGCCACTTTCTGGTATAAATCGTCCATACCGTCGGTCAGGGGCGGCGTGCAGAACTTACGGGTCATCTCGTCGCACATCTTGAACCAGTTTTGACCGCTGTCGGGGTTGGATGGAAAAGATTCCATATATTTGGACCACATCTCAAACCAGGGATTGGCCGCGTTTGCGGAGTCGCGCGGAGTCCCGCCCATGCCATGCCGACATGGCGTGGCGAATGGCGGGGCGGTGTCTTCGGCCTTCTTGCTGTTATTGGCTGTGTTTTTCTTAGGCATAGGAAGAGTGACTATACGATAAAATGGTATTTCTGTCAAGCGAAAAATCGTGATTTAGGCAAAATTATTTTCCACATTGTGGATGCCAGAAATTTGTATATGTATGGTATAGAAATTATCGGCGTTAATCTGCGTCCTATTCCTGAACCTGTCAGGAACAGGTTTGGCGGATATGGATTCCGGTTGTGGTAATGCATCAATCCGCCTTGAAGGTCTGGATTGATGTAAAAAAGGTGTTGCGGTAGAGCGGGTAATCCATATTCCAGGACCGGCCGGTTATCACCCACTGCGTATCGCCGTAATCTATAATCACAATCATTACCTTGACCAGCCCTTTGTCCTGTATCCAGATACCGGCCACGGTCCGGCTGGCGTTCTTATCGCCCACCATTATCGCCTTTTTCTCCAATATCTGATGGTCTATAATGGGCAGGCCCTCGGCCACCGCCGTGATGGCCAGTTCCGACGCCGCATCCGCTGTGGCGCCGCCCATTTGGTATCTGCGTATTTCCATCCGCGGGCTGTCCGCCTCGTTTAATTCGGCCTTGAAAGTGGATGAACTGGCAATCGCGTGCCATCCTTTGGGCGGATTAATGGAGAACCCGATTGTCTCATTCCTATATGCGGTCGGTTCTATCGTGTCCGGCGTCGATTTCGGTTCCGGCTCTGCGCAGGACGGCTTCTGGCCTCTTATCAGGACAGGTTCCGGCACCACCATAAACGTTACAAAGATATACAAGCCGAGGGCCGCGCCGACCAGCGAGGCGCCAATCAGATAGAATATCGGTTTCTGGTAACCGCTGACCAGA
>JACQXL010000089.1 GCA_016208805.1 Planctomycetota bacterium
CTTCACTTCGTCCCGACACGGTGGTGTCGGGACTCCGTTCAGAATGACAAAAGGGGCATTTCGCAAGAGTTTAGACCTTAGTCACTACAATCCGGTTGCCTTCAATCTGGTTTATTCTGACCTGCTCGTCCTTACCGATAAAATCGCTGTCCGTGACAACGTCAAGCAGTTCGCCGGTTTCCAGTTTAATCTTACCGGCCGGCCTGAGCGGCGTAAATGAAGTACCTGCTTTGCCGATAAGCGCTTGATAATCAATCTTGGCGGTAAATCCGGCGCTTTCTTTCTCCTCAGTCGGCAGGGTCAGCCGGGCCAGCACCGGTATATGCGGCAGCATACTCACCATCACGATGAACGCAACGAAAGCCACCAGAAACGCCACGCCCACCACGATGAAATTGCGCTGGAGTATCTCCCATTGCCAGGGTGCGCCGGTGGTATCGGGTATCGTGAAATCCTGCATCGCCAGTATCAGACTTAGCATAATTAGGACGATGCCGCTGATGCCGGCCACGCCGAATCCGGGAAGTAGGAATAGTTCCACGGCTAAAAGCCCGATGCCCAAGGTAAAAATAACGACTTCGGTCATCTCGGAAAGTCCGATGAGGTAATGGCCAAAAAAGACTATTGTAAAGGCAACGATTGCGGTAATCTCCGGGAGTCCCAGGCCCGGCGCTTTAAGCGCCATCCCGGCCGCAATTAATCCGACCAGAATCAGTATGCCGGAAACCACCGGAGAGGTCAGGAACATCACCAGATGCTCCGACCAGGTCGGCTTTGCATCCTTGAATACATAATCCTTTATTCCGAATAACGCCGGGACTTCTTCCCTGGTTTCCTTAATAGCCGCTGCCAGTCCGTATTTGAGGGCATCATTAGCCGAAAGCGCCAGCAGTTTATCCTTGGCCACCACCAACCCGACATCCTCCACTGATTTGCCTTTATTGCGGTATTCCGTGATTTGCTCCGGCGTCAGGAACTCCCGTTTGCCGTCAACCATAACCTCCCTGACTTCCATATCCTTATCCACCATAGCCATAACCAGGTTGGCCGGGTAGCCCTTTTTCTCGGCCCGGGCCTTGAATTCGGTCCGGATGGCCGCGGTATATTTTTCCTGATGCTCTTCGGCGCCGACCACCTCGGCCGCGCCGATGGAGGCAATCTGTTTCATCACAATCTTATCCGTCGATATGGAGACCAGCACGCCGGCCGACCAGGCCCAGTGTTTGACAAAGGCCGCGGTCGGAATCGGCCCGGCGCTGTCAATGGCGTTGCAGATGCCGATGGTGTATTCCTCGCCACCGCCCACCGCGCCGCCGGGCGTGTCTATCTCAAAGATTATTAAGGCGGCTTTATGCTCCTTGGCCTGTGCCACCGAATGGCGCACGAAATACGCCAGCCCTTTATCCATTATCGGACCTTCTATCGGCACGACATAGATGAGGGCGGTTTTTTGCGTCGGCGTTATCGGCTCTGGCGCTGCAAATAGTGCGGCTGTTGAGGCATGCCGATTACAGCCGACTATACCCGGCAGTAATTCCCCCGCTCTTTGCGTCCCAAAGAGCGGGGTCAAACTGCCGGAGTATAAGGATAGCGATAAGAACATCCACAGGGCGACAATGAGTTCCCCTCTAAAAAGAGGGGAATTAAAGGGGTGTGTAACACACCCCCTACCCCCTCTTAATAGAGGGGGGGGCTTTGCTGTTTTTGTGATGAGTAATGGTTTCATTCTAACGGAACATATACCTCAGGTTGACGGCCTTCTTGCCGGCCGTCTCGGCATTGGGGTGCTGGGGGTACCAGGATGCGAATTCCTGGTATTCCTTGATGGCCTCCTGGGTCTGGCCCGAATGCTCCAGGCAATTGGCCAGATAGTATTTGGCATCCGGGTATCGGCTGTCCAGCGGGTACCGTTGCATAAACTTCCGGTAGCTATCCACGCCCCGGTCTTCCCGGAATGTCCAGCGGTAAATTGTGTCTAACTTCCACTGCCAGTTGGCGGTCCATTCTTCTTTTTCGTTGTTGTCAATCTTATCCTGAATATTGAGCTGATTACTCGGATAAATCCGCTAAATCCGTTTACTGGTTATGAAATTGCGGCGGTCTCTTTTCCAGAAAGGCCTTCATCCCTTCCTTGCCGTCTCCGGTTTCGCACAGCAGTGCAAAGAGATTGGCCTCCAGGTTCAGCCCCTCGGCCAGGGTCATCTCCATCCCGCGGTTGATTGACTCCATTGCCGCCTTGACGGCCAGCGGCCCGCGGGTCATAATCTTGCGGGCAACGTTTTCCGTTTCGGTCAGCAGTTGTTCTTGAGGATAAACCTTATTAACCAGCCCGATGCGATATGCCTCACTTGCATCTATGGCCTCGCCGGTCAGAATCATCTCCATCGCCCGTCCCTTGCCGACCAGCCGGCCCAGGCGTTGGGTGCCGCCGTAACCGGGGATGATTCCCAGGTTGACCTCCGGTTGCCCGAATTTGGCGTTAGCCGCGCATAACCGGATGGTGCAGGCCAGTGCCAGTTCGCATCCGCCGCCTAAGGCGAACCCATTCACAGCCGCTATTACGGGTTTGCCTAAATTTTCTATCAGGTTGAACAGCCCCTGGCCGCGGTGCATCTTGGCCTTGCCCGTATGCTGGTTTAACTGCGATAATTCTTCAACATCCGCGCCGGCCACGAACGCCTTGTCCCCGGCGCCGGTGATAATCACTACCCGAACGGCCTCGTTATTCTTGATATTCTCAAATACATCAAACAGTTCGTTGATGCACTCGGTATTGAGGGCATTGAGTTTCTTGGGGCGGTTAATCGTAACAAAACCAATCCCGTCTTTTTCTTGATAGATAATAGTCTGGTATTGCATATTCTATTTATTATATCTGTAAAATAATGTCGGTCAACCCCGTTAGAAGCAGGTCGTCCCCGTGGGACGACCATCTTATTGTAAGTAGCATATCATTTACGGGGTTAACATTCTACAATAACATTACTGCCAAAAGTAAATCAAATACTTCTAACGGGGTCAAGAAAATTGCACCCCCCAGCCCTACCATTATAAGACTATCTTACTACGGCTATAAGATGACCGAGGCAGGGGTATAAGACTATCTTAGTACGGCTATAAGATGACCGAGGTAATGGTATAAGACTATCTTAGTACGGGTATAAGATGACCGAGGTAATGGTATAAGACTATTTTACTACGGCTATAAGATGACCGAGGCAGGGGTATAAGACTATCTTAGTACGGGTATAAGATGACCGAGGTAGTGGTATAAGACTATCTTACTACGGCTATAAGATGACCGAGGCAGGGGTATAAGACGGTCTGGTAACGCTACCCGCCCACTCCCCCCACCCTACCCCAGCCCCTCCCTTATATTTTGTGCGGGAAAACAAGCGGGAAAGTGTTCAGTTTATTCCTTTATGAATGGCTTCAGTTTTTCTTTTCGGTAGCGATAAATCCACCTCCGGACAGTCATATAACTGCAATTGGTTAGTTCCGCAATCGCCCGGAATGGTTTTCCCTGGTCTGACCAATAAAGGATATTCAGGGGTGTGCGTTTCTTGAATTCACCGGCGCAGGCCAGTCGTTTTAATTCGGCGCTCACTTTGGCCCGTTCAGCCGGAGTGAGTTTTATAAACGAGTGCGGGTGCGGCATAGGGTGGATCCTGTAGAAGCATCAGTACCAGTTCGGAAATTAGTCAGCGTCGTCCCGGATGCTTCTAACGGTACTACCGCGTTTCTATGGTTATCTTTTTGATAACCACATCTTCCAGCGGTTTGTCCGGCATAAGTGCGGGACTGCCTGCGGGCTTGTCCGGCGGGTTGCCCCGGTTACCCGTGGTCTGCGTATTGCCGATAGCATCCACCACATCCTGGCCTTCAATCGTTTCGCCAAAGACCGTGTATTTCCCGTCCAGCATTGCCTGTGGTTCAAGACAGATATAGAATTGGGAGCCGGCGCTGTCGTTGGATTGGCTACGGGCCATTGATAGCGTGCCTTTGAGGTGTTTCTTCTGGCCGAATTCGGCTGGTATGGAATAGCCCGGCCCGCCCCGGCCGGTCCGTTCCGGACAGCCGCCCTGTATCATAAATCCCTTTATCACCCGGTGGAATATATGGTTGGTGTAAAACCCGTCCTGGGCCAGCCGGACGAAGTTCATCACGGTATTGGGCGCCACCTCCGGGAAGAACCGGCAGGTTATCTTGCCTTTGGATGTTTCCAAGACGGCCACCAGTTCCGCTTGTCCCGTAGGGGCATCTTTTGCCGCAGCGGTTTTTTCTGCCGAGGTCTCGGCTGCGGTCTTTTCGGTGGAGATCCCGCCACTTATGGCGGGGTTGGGTGCAGGCGGTAACACGGCAAAACCCAACGGTTCGGAAACGTCCGGATACTGTCCGCCCTTATAGAGCGCTTTTATCTGCCATTTGCCGGTCTTGAGTGTCGGTATCTTGAAGCCGGTCTTATAGGTGCTGTTCGGGGTGTTCATTGCCTCCAGCGTGATTTTCTCCAACTTATTACGCTGGTGTTCGTAAACAGACGGCGTAATAATAGTATAAGTAAACGTCCAGGGCTTGTCCTTTTCGGACAGGAGAGTCAACTCAAACGAGACCGAATCAATATCCAGAATCGGCTTGATAAATTCCGTCTTCTGCGGCGCCAGATTGGTCAGGGTCAATTCAAGTTCCAGCGGTTCGCCCAGTGTCACCACGGTCTTGGCTGAAGCAATCGTGGTCTTGTGAAGCGGCGGAGGCGCGCCATTCAGATGCGGTGTAACAATCATAACTAACACTCCAATCACAACTAAACCGATTAACTTTTTCATATACCCCCCTTTTTAGTAAGCGGATTAAGCAGATATAACGGATAAATAATCAGTTTAATCTGTTAAATCAGTTTACTTTATTCGGCATCCAGAAGCGTATTTATTTCCTCGTCCCAGTGATATGTCTTGAAGAAGTATCCGGCCACATAGCCGATGCCGCCGTAGAAAATCGTATTCAGGACAAACGCAACGATATAAGGCAGAACCGATTCAATATTATCGCCCTGACCGATAAGTGCAACCAATCCGTAGCCGGGCAGTTCCGCCAGCCGGACAATCCAGTCCGCGCCGGTTGGTTTAAAGATAGAAATATGGAATCCCCAGATGCTGATTATGCTGGCAAAGATGATATGGACTACTCCGAAGATGATAGCCACCTTCATAAAATACTTGCGTTTTTGCAGTGCGGCCAGTGCGTTTTCATCCTTTTTGACCGGTCCGGCTTCCGGCGACGGCAAGGCCGCAGCCAGTCCCGCACTTATGCGGGGCGCCGCCGCCGGTTCCTTCTTATGGGTTAGTTTGCTTAAACGGGATGATACTGCCATAATTCAATAAAATATAAATGATATATGTTGAACTGTCAATAAAAATATAGTATTTTGCAACCACAGATGAACACGGATAGAATGAAGTCCCCTCTATTAAGAGGGGATTTAGGGGTGTGTGACACACCCCCGGCCCCTCTTTTTAGAGGGGAGGAGTTGGATGAAGATAATAAAGACCATTCCGTCATTACCCAAGCGGCGTCCGGATACGCACAAGGGCGATTACGGCAAGGTATTGGTTGTGGCCGGCTCCCGGGGAATGACCGGCGCGGCGGCATTATGCTCTGAAGCCGCCCTGCGGTCCGGCGCCGGGCTGGTCTATCTGGCCACTCCGGCCTCACAACAGCCCATCCTGGCCGTCAAACTTACCGAGACCATTACTTATGCACTGCCGGAAACTGCGGACGGCACGCTGTCCAGTAAGGCGCTCAAACAGATAATCGCACTTACCCAGGGAACCAATGTGGCCGCCATCGGGCCGGGGATTTCCAGGAATGCGCAGACGGTCGGGCTGGTCAATTCGCTGTTACCGCATATACATTGCCCGGTTATCATTGACGCGGACGGTTTGAATGCCATATCAACGTCCGGTAGAACAGTAATTAAGAAGCAGAAAGCGGAAATGATTTTGACGCCGCATTCGGGCGAGATGGCGCGGTTGCTAAAGACTTCGCCTACGCGCATAGAGGCCAACCGCATTGATAGCGCCATAGAAGCGTCCAAGCGGTTTAATGCGATTATCGCGCTTAAGGGATAGCAGACCGTGGTGACC
>JACQXL010000258.1 GCA_016208805.1 Planctomycetota bacterium
CCCTGTCATACGACAGGGCGCCCCGTCGAATGACTGGGCGAAAACCGAACCTAAAATATGGAGGGATGCCGGAGTGGTTGATCGGGGCGGTCTCGAAAACCGTTATCCCGTTTTACGGGATCGGGGGTTCGAATCCCTCTCCCTCCGTATTAAACCAAAATGCATTACGTTTATATCCTATTGCAATCTAATAGACAATTATATACGGGATATACAGCCGACCTTAAAGGTAGGATTAATCAACATACGAATGGCCAGGTAAAGTCAACCAGACATAAAGGTCCGCTTGAACTTGTTCACTATGAGGCATATTCCAAAGAATCTGATGCGAGACGAAGAGAGCGATTCCTGAAAACAACGGAAGGTAAACGGCTATTACGGATGCAGATAAGAGATTTGTTGAATGAAATTCGTCGGGAGGGGTGCACAGAGCAAATTATGGGTTCGCCCTGTCATACGACAGGGCGCCCCGTCGAATGACGGGGCGAATCTCACTCCCTCCGTTTGTTTATGTGCTATGCCATTTTCCAAGTCATTTCTTCCGGTTATTCTTTGCGTTGCGATAGTATCTTGCAATGAGAAGGTGGATATGGATTTCCTAAAAGCACGTCGGCTGATGGTAGAGACTCAAATTAAGGATAGGGGTATTAAAGATAAACGTGTCATTGAAGCGATGCTAAAGATAGAGCGTCATCGCTTTGTTCCGCCGGATTTGCAGCAGAGCGCCTATGATGACAACCCTTTGCCTATCGGCGACGGACAGACGATTTCACAGCCGTATATTGTGGCATTGATGACCGAACTCCTGGAATTAAAGGGGCGGGAAAAGGTGCTGGAAATCGGCACCGGCTCTGGCTACCAGTCAGCACTGCTGGCCGAACTGGCCCGGGATGTTTATACGGTTGAAATAGTGGAAAATCTTTACCGGAGTGCCGATAAGATACTGTCTGAGTTAGAGTATAAAAATATCAAGACCCGATTAGGCGATGGTTATCAGGGCTGGGCCGAGTATGCGCCGTTTGACGGGATTACCGTTACCTGCGCGCCGGAAAATATTCCCCAGCCGCTTATAGACCAACTCGCCGAGAACGGCCGGCTGGTTATTCCGGTCGGTCGGTCCAAAGATGTTCAGGAATTGGTACTGGTGCGTAAGAAATCCGGTAGACTGGAACGCAAATCCATCATCCCGGTTCGCTTCGTGCCGATGATTAAGCCCGAGAAATGAGACCAAATGAACAATACCGATAAGTCTTGCCCGCCTGATGACACCCAGATAAAGAAGAAAAGTCTTGATTATTCTATTGGCGACGGAGTGGCATATTCTGCAATGGTGGGATTTGGTGAGCAGAACGTGCAGGCGTATGCGATACACCTGGGCGCCAATAACATGCAGATTGCTATCCTGCTTTCATTAAGCCAGTTCGTGGGCGGTGTATTCCAAATAATCTCAACCGAGATTGTGGACCGTTTGCAGAAACGGAGATTGATATACCTGATAGGTGCCCTCATCCAGGACGGCACCTGGCTACCAATGGCGTTGACCGCCTTATTGCCTTATCCAACTAATCTATACCTATTGATATTAGCGTTTACGGTGTATTTTTCAGCCGTGCACTTTACGGTGCCACCCTGGAACAGTGTAATGGGTGACCTGGTGGATGCCGAGCAACGTGGTCGGTATTTCGGCAAGCGAACCGCTTGGACTTTAGTCAGTCTTTCTATTACGACCATCTTAAGCGGGCCGTTTCTTGATAAGATGAAAGATTATGAAAAATTAACATTGGGTTTCGTTATTCTGTTCGGTCTGGCTTTAGTAAGCCGTTTTGTTTCATATCTATATTTACGGAAGATGCACGAGCCACGGTATTTCTGTGCAGAAGAAAACCGTTTCACGTTGATAGACTTCCTCAAGCGTGCTCCGGTGTCTAATTTCGGTAATTTTGTATTCTTCATCGTATTTATTACGATAGCGTGCAACCTCGTGGCGCCGTTTCTCGGGCTTTATATGCTTCGTGACCTTCGGTTTACTTACACTGAGTTTATGGTTACCAATTTAGTAATGATTATCGCTACTTTTCTCACCTCGCACTGGTGGGGCAAAATGGCGGATAAATATGGAAATAAAAAGATAATTAAGATTACCACCATCGGAGTGATAGTTGTGCCATTCCTATGGACGTTTGTCCGTAGACCGATTGATGCATGGGTCGTACAGATTATTGCAGGTGTTATCTGGAGCGGATTTAATCTCTGTGTGGTTAATTATATCTATGATGCGGTTACTCCGCCCAAACGCTCCAGATGTTTCGCCTATTTCAACTTCCTTAACGGCATAGGTGTGCTGGTGGGCGGTTTACTGGGAGGGATAGTTTCTATGTTGATTCCACGTCATTTTATAATCTTCGGCAAAGAATTTAATTTCGTCTCGGAATTTATCATCCTGATGCTAATTTCCGGCGTCCTGCGCCTGATGATTCATCTGGTTATGCAGGGTAGGTTTAAGGAAGTGAAGAAAGTATCGTTGCCTAACTGAATGTCGCCACCCAGTCGCCCACATAGTGGGTTATCACAATTACCACAATAACAATTATGAGATGCTCCAATACCACGCGGCTTGCCTTTATCTTCTGGTGATGCGCCATCCGGATACTGATAACCGTGATTAACAGCAATCCCCACGCCACTCCAGCCATAATTGCGGTCTGGAGTTCCCAGAGCAAGACCGGGATAGTAAAAGTCAGCGCCACGATAAATTTGGCGATGAAAGTGGAAACTGTGGCTACCCATATTTCTCTGGGTGTATGCGTATTTTCCGACTCCTCGGCGATATGAATGCCCAGGGCGTCCGAGAATGCATCGGCAATCGCGATGGTCAGAATGCCGCCCAGCACGGCCATTTTGGAATGCGTGCCGGAATGAAGCCCGACCATCAGCCCCAACGTGGTAATCACGCCTGAAGTAGAGCCGAAACTGAAACCGGTTTTAAGTGAATGATTCATATTATAAAGTTTTCGTTATCATCCTGATGGTATGTGGCCAGCGGCGGGGGAGTCGTGTAATCAAATCCGGCCTCGTAGTTGAAATTGGTCTTGATATTATTGTAAATCATCCGGTTGAATAACATCAGGTTGATGCCGACCGGACAGGCCCGCTCGCATTCGCCGCAGTCCACGCATCGGCCGGCTAAATGATATGCCCGCGTCAGGTTCCACATAAAATTGCCCGCATAATGCGGCGAGGTTGGTATCCACTGCGGCTGGTTCTTGTCCGCAATACAGCGGTTGCAATAACACAGGGGACATATCTGGCGGCAGGCGTAACACTTGATGCACTTGCTGAATTCCTGTTCCCAGAACGCCCAACGTTTGTCCGCCGGCATTACCATTAATTCCTTTACCTTCTTGTCCATCTCTTCGGCGGAGTCGTAGCGGAGTCCCGCCCTTATCGGCGGGGTTGATTCATATCCTCTAAAACCCGCCACTTCCTCGTCATAGAATTTCTTGTCACTGGTGTCATTCCCGCGAAAGCGGGAATCTATTACCGTTGTGTCTGGATTCCTGCTTCCGCAGGAATGACATTCGGGTAATGCGGCGATGATATAGAGGTCTTCCCGTTTGAGTTGGTTTTCCTGGATGAAACAGATAATGGCGCGGAGATTAGAATAAGAAGCGATGATACCGCGTTTACCGTACGCCTTCACCTCAGGTTTCAGCAGATATTTGGTGAGCATCACGACGCAGGTCTGGTCGTAAATCAGCCGGTCGGCTTCAGATGGTTCGGTAATCATCACCGGCCGGGCCAGTTCCGGATTATCGCCTTTTTCATAGCCGATGAAGACCCCGATGGCCTTTGTTTCCAGCAGTTGGCTGACGCGGCGCCGGAGATAATCCTGTGTACCCGCCTGACCGGCCGTCAGTTCGGGCTGGTCAGTCTTTGCCGGTGCCTGCGGTGATTTATCGCTTATTACCGATTTCATGAGATAATCCTTTAAACTGTCCTAATACCCTGACAGATTCAGTCACTTTATTGACTACTTCCACGAACTTGGCGCCCTCGGCGGCCGAGACCCAGGAGAAGTGTATCCGGCCCGACTCTATACCGGTATATTCCAGCATATCTTTGAATACCATCCAACGTCGGCGGGCCAGGAAGTTGCCCGTCCGGTAATGGCAATCGTTGGGATGACAGCCGGAAATCAGTACCCCGTCCGCGCCTATCTCAAACGCCTTCATCAGGAACAATGGGTCAAGCCGGCCGGTGCAGGGCACCTTGACGATGCGGATATTCGGCGCATATTTCAGACGGGAAGTGCCGGCCAAATCAGCGCCCGCATAACTACACCAGTTGCACAGGAAGGCGACTATCTTCGGCTCAAACCCACCTGTCGTCTCGGTCGGATTATGCATTGCGGTCTGTGACATATCGCCATTAGACTAAACACTTATCAAGCCGTCAAGAAAATTACTACACACTGAAATCTTGCGAAATGGGAAATAAACCACCCAAAAAGTGTCATTCTGAGCCCGTAGGGCGAAGAATCTCGTCCCAAACCCTCATAAAATGCAGATTCTTCACTCCGCTTCGCTCCGTTCAGAATGACAGAGGGGGCGTTTCGCA
>JACQXL010000248.1 GCA_016208805.1 Planctomycetota bacterium
ATCCGTGTAATCTGTGGCTGCCGTTTCTTTGATAATCCGGAGCTTATTTCGGCGGTTCGACCGGAGTAATGATTTTCTGTAATGTCTCTACCAATCTGTCAGGAACCGTGAAGACGACGGGCTCGTCTTCCAGCATCCCGTAGTAATAGTTGGTATCCGCTTTCTTGATGCCCAGAACGAGTGTTTTCCGGACAGCGGTATTATCGTCTTTCTTGTGCTCAAGTGTTATTTTAGTCGCAGGGTCTGTTAATCCGTATTGGGTCAGGTCATCCGACTGGTCGGCCAGGTATTCGCCGGCCGAGAGGAAACAGAATTCGTTACGCAATCCATTGATATTTTCTCTTACAGCCACCGGCTCTTCTCTGGGCGCAACCATCTTCCATTCCTGCAGTTTGGCCTGCTCATAGACCAGCGGTTCTTTGTCCTTCTGGATAATCGTCAGTCTGGTAACCTTATCCGGCGCGATATTAAGGATGTTCTTCTTCCTGAAATGGATAGAGCCCTTCCGGACGTAATCATAGGTATTTTTATTAAACGCCACGACCTTGGGCTGGCCGGCCATCTTGACATAAACATATTTCTGTTCCTGCCCGATGCCGAACAGATACCGGCTATCGTTAAGGGTTATTTCTAAACCGGAAAACGGCTCAACCAACCCGTAAGGCGCTAAATTGGTATCAGTATCAGCCACGAACTGTTCTATTTCCGTGTCATTCAGTTTCTCTACGAAATCCTTGATGCTGTCCGGGTTAAACTCGGCAGTGGCCGGCTGGGCCATCTTCCAATCGGTATCCTTGTTAAGCGCGGCCAGTTGCCGGTCATGGTGCTTGATTTCTATCCTGGTCAGTTTATCCTTATCCAGTTCAAAGAACTTCTTATATCTCAAATCTTCCAGTTTGGGCATCAGGCGGGTGACCACGCCGGGGTCAATGGTGGAAACTACCGGCAGGCCCTGTTTCATCGCATAGAATTTGCCTTCCACCTTGCCGACCAGGAGCGTTTCGGTCTTGCCTGTTGAGTCCGTTCCTTCCAGCATCACCTCAGGCGGCGTAAGCCCGTATTTATTGAAATCCATCGCATTCTCATCCACGAACTCGGTTGATTTGGTGTCGTTTAAGGCATAGCGCAGGTCATTGACCTTATGGATATCGCATTTATCAGCCACGGGCTTGAGCAGAAACCAGTCTTCGCCCTTCTTCTCCATCTCTATGGCCTGGCCACTGGGATAATTGAGCCGGAGTTTAGCCAACTGGTAGACATCGGTATCAAATATCTTCTTATAGCGCAGGTCAAAAACGGATTTATTGGTCTTATCAAATAATGATTTGGCAACGATATAGACATTCCCGTCATTCGACGGGACTCCGCTTCGCTCCGCGCTATTATCTGTTACCTTAAGATAGATTCCCAAATCCATCGGCGCATCCTTACCGAACTTGAGGTTATAAACTTTATTATCTTTGCCCTGCATAAGTGCAGGACTGCCTGCGGGCTTGCCGGTGAACGAGACGATGACACGCGGGTTATCCAAACCGTATTGTGCCAGGTCTTTGGGTGCACTGATGGTATTCTTCTTTTCCAGAGAGACTATGTCCTGAACGATGCCATCCAGCGCTGATTTATCCGACTTGGCTTTGACCGGTGTGGTCATCTGCCAGTCATCTCCCTCCCGGGTGCAGGTAATCGTGGTGGTCGCGCTGGGCGAAACGGCGCTATACCCCGACGCTTCGGTCGGGACTCCGCTCACGCTACGTTGGATAATCTCCACTTTGGTAATGTCTTTAGCATCAACCTGAAAGAATTTCTTCTGGGCTTGTTCCACTTCCTCCTTGGTCGGTTGGTGGCGCTCAAAGAAATACAGGTATGCGCCGAATAAGATAGCAACTACTAAAAGGATAATTGTTGTTTTAGTTTTCATAATTCTTAATCGTTAGTGTCATTCTGAGCAGAGCGAAGAATCTCATTACGCTCAGGATAAACTCCGCGAAGAATCTCAATTAGACCCTTCACTCCGTTCAGGGTGACTCAGCCACTGAGTTACTTACGCCTCATTATCCACATAAACACGCCTAACAACCCACCCAGAGCCGGGATAATAATTATGCTGAACCAGAAAAGGAAACTAATCCGGGTCGGAGTCAGGTCAATATGTTTGTCTTCGGGCTTTTTGGGTTCAATGGAAAGCAGGACTTCCTGACCGGTCATCCAGCGGACGGTATTCATAAACAGGTCAACCCGTCCGCCCAGGAACAAAGGATTTGGCATACCTCCGCCAAGGGTGGATGAGGTAAATTTATTCTTAAGATGGTCTGAATCGCCGATGACCACCAGTTTTGCCTCTTTTTCTGCCGTAGCGGTCGGCGTCGCAGGTGCCGCATTATCTATCTGCACCTTTTTAGTAATCGCCACGGCCAGTGAAATCGGCCCTTTGCGGTCCTTATCGGCATTAAACTTGGCAGTATGCTTCTTGGTCAATTCCTCAATATTGGTTTCCAGCCAGGCGCTGGATTCGGTCTTGACCAGTTCCGTACCAGCGGCGCCGGCGGCCAGTTCCACCGGTCTTCCAAATACAAAAATTGTTTCCGCATCTTTCATTTTCTCGGTTATCTTATGGCTACCGTAACTGCTAAGAACAACCGCCATCGGCTCAGGATTGCCTAAAAACGGCATACAATTCTTCGGGTCAATGATGATACCGTCATCCAGTTTCACGCCCCATTCCTTGAGCGTATTTTCTATGCCGGTCTCGGTCATCGGGTCAAGGAGCACAATCAGGTTACCCCCGTTTTTGAGATACTTATTTATTATCTGCAGTTCCGGTGCGGAAAACGGTTTCCTGGGGCCGGCCACTATCAATGCTCCGCAGTCAGCCGGTATCTGATGTTCCTCAAGAAGTCTTATCTTTTTGGTCTCAATGTTCTCCCTCTTAATATAGGCATTAATCATTGCGCAGTCTTCCTGTTCGCCGCTGTCAATATCGGGCTCGTCCTGGCCGGTCATAAAATAAATGACCACTTTCTGGACCTGGGTCACATTAAGAATCGCCGAGGTAACGGCCTCTTCCCCTTTAAATGATTTAATACCGGCTTCCTGGCCCCATTGGCCGTATTCACGTTCGTAGGTTTCTATTAAATTAACATTCTTCTGGCGTTCACCGCAAACTAAAACCATATCATTCGGCGCAACCGTCTCCACTTTCAGTTTTCTCTTGAGCAGTTCAAACTCTTCCGGAGACTGAGCCGCTTTAATTTCCTCAACAATAATCTTGTCTTTACCGTAGATCTTATATTCCTCAAGAAGGTCTGCGAGTTTACGTTGAATCTCCGCAACACTCACGGTACGATAAGGAGAATCGTCAAAGACGGTATAAATCTTCACCGGTTCTTTGAGATTATTGAGGACATTCTTGGTCTTGGCGGAAAGCGCATGCTCCTGCTTGAAGGTACAGTCAACCCGGAAGTGACGGCGCGATGATAAGTAGTTAATACCGACCAGAATGCCAAGTGCAATGATTACCATCGCCGCAACATTCAGGGTGGTCAGCAATTTCTGTTTCTTACCCCAACCGGTATTTTCCATAAAGTAAACTGATTTAGCGCCCCGATGGCCATCGGGGTGTTTAATCAGTTCAATCCGCTTACTTACTTCCATCTGCGGGATTCCAAAACCCGCACCGACATAAAGATAAAGAATACGATCATACTCAAACAATAAACAATATCACGGCTGTCAAGCAAACCCTTTCCAAATGACTCCAAATGCTCATTGAAACCGATATATCCGAGAATGTTTTTCCATGGTGCCGGCATAAATTGAGCCCACCAGCCGAAAACCCATAAGATAATCAGTATTACAAACGCAATTATTACGGCGATAACTTGATTAGATGTAAAAGAAGATACGAATAACCCGATGATCAGGAATACGCCGGTCAGGCAGAACAGCCCGACATAGCCGGAAATAATCGCCCCGCCGTCCGGGTTGCCCCACTTGAAAAGCAATGCCGCATAAGCGAAGGTCGGCACGGTCAGGGTAATGAAGAATACCAGGGCAGACAGATATTTGGTAAGCACAACCTCGGTCTCGGTTATCGGTGCGGTCATCAGCATCTCCAATGTACCTGCTTTCTTTTCCTCAGCCAGCAACCGCATCGTAATCATCGGAGAAATAATCATGCTGATAAAACTAACAAACCCAAGTATATATCTCAAAGTATCGGCATCTTTCGCCTCACGAAGAATGTTATAAAAGAAAAATCCTGTGCATAACAGGAATGCCGTCATTATCACATAGGCCAGCGGCGAATAGAAATATGACATCAGTTCGCGCTTGCCTAAAACTATTATATTACGCATATTATTTAAGTGTCATTGCGAGCCCGAAGGGCGCGGCAATCACAAGAGATTGCTTCGTCGCCCGCTCCTCGCAATGACATTTCGGAATTATTCCCCCGCTGTCACCCTGATAAACAGGTCTTCCAGCGTCTCTTTCTCTATCCTCAATTCCCTGATTGTCCACTTATTACTAACGCAGGCATTATAAATCTCTTCCCGGATATCCTTGTCGGTATCTATGGTAAATGAATTCCAACCATTTGTTTCCGCTACTGTTACATTCTTAAACAGGCGGCTTAATGCCTGCTCTATTTCGGCGGCCGGTCCACGCACTTCCAGTTTCACCTTCTGCCGTCCGGCCGCATCCTTGACCAAATTAACCAGCGTATCCATTGCGGCAATCTTACCGTGATTGATGATAATCACCCGGTTACATATCATCTCCACCTCTGGTAAAATGTGGGTGGAAAGAATAATCGTGCGCTCGGTAGCCAGTTCCTTAATCAGTTCCCGGGTCTGGCGTATCTGGTGCGGGTCAAGCCCAATAGTCGGCTCATCAAGGATAAGGATGGACGGGTTGTGGATAATCGCATCGGCCAGTGCGACCCGCTGGCGGTAACCTTTGGAAAGTTGCCCGATAATCCGGTTGGCCACATCCTTGATACGACATTTCTCAAGAACTTCGTCAAGCCTCGCTTTCAGGTCGGCAGAGGCAACTCTCTTTAGCGC
>JACQXL010000249.1 GCA_016208805.1 Planctomycetota bacterium
GGCGCCCTTATGGCGCCAAAAGGTCGTTGTCTACCGCCCCCTTTTGGTAGTCCCGACACGCAGTGTCGGGATTATCCTCGTTGATTTTTGTTCACCATATTATGTGGGGCTGTACTCAGAATGACACTTTTTGGACAGCCTGATAAGGAATCCATGAAAGCAGGAATTATAATCTTGGTTTCGTGGTCTCCTTATAAAAATTATCTGCGTAATCTGCGAAAATCTGCCTGTCTGCCGTGCTCGGCACAGGCAGACGTCCTATTTGGCGAATACGGGATTAGATTACGAGGCGAAATCAAGTATCTTCTTAAAACTCCGGTCGGTTATCTGATAGTCGGCCACGCTGTTAAGAATGTGGTTATCCGAGCAGAAGGCGATGCCGATACCGGCGAACCTGACCATGCAGATGTCGTATTCGCTGTCGCCCACGGTAATAATATTGCTCAGCGGGATATTGTATTTTTCAGCCACCCGCATCATCACATTGCTTTTACAGAAGGAGTGGTTGCATTTGCTCGTCTCGGTCCGGGTAAAATACGAAGGGATTTTGACCTCGCCGGTGGCGACGCTGTTGGAAAATTCCAGTTCATTAGCGATGGCAAAATCAGCGCCGACCTTGGTTTTGATGTGCTGGGTAACCGCATCATAACTGTCGCTGATAATGCCGACAATATAACCGCGTTTTTTGAGTTCCCGAATCGTTTCCACGGTATCAGGCACGAGCGGGATTTTATCCGCCAGCTCAAGTATCCGGGCGATATTCAACCCTTTAAGCAGGTTGGCGATGAGTTTGGTCAAAAGATATGATTCTGAATTGGCGGCCAGAATCCTGATAAGTTCTTTTTCAAAGTTAAACGCCCTGGCCGCCTCGTAAACGAACCGGCCCTGGAGGATGGTATTGTCCATATCAAAAATAACCATTTTGTTTGGACCATTGTCAGTCATATTAAACGACCCGTTCCCCGACTATCCCGGGCTTTAATCCCGTATAATAGTCCTAATTTTTCGCAGGAACCTGCGTCCTGCCTGGCGGATACGACTCAGGGGGGCCAACGATTCCTTGATGGCCATTTCCATCTGGTAATGGATGATATTAATGGTTTCCAGTGAGTCCAATGAGAAAGCGGGATGCTTATGGGCGCGTTTCAGGATGGCCCGCGAGACATCTCTGGACATATTCCCCAGTTCACGCCATTGCTTCATCTTGTTTCTGAGCATTCCGATATTGACCTCTTTGATCCGGGCGCCGGTCTTAATCATATCCAGCAGGATGCCGATATCAACGCCGTAATCGTTCTCAAAATCAACCTTCTGGAAGAATTCCTTTTTGCCGGCAATAATCCCGCTCAAGGGCTGATTAAACCTTAATGCCTCGGGCATCAGCAGATTTAGCAACGGTTTGGCAACCAGTTCGGTTACCCGGCCGGCCTCGCGCTCAAAGGTAGATTTGACAAAATCCGCCTCATTTTTAATGATGTGATTTGTCAAGCGCTCAATGATATCCGGCACATAATTATCAATATCGCCGTCCAGGTAAACAACGATATTATTCCGGGCGAGCATGAGGCCGCCCCGCATAGACGAGCCCTTACCGATGTTGGTGGATGTAATCACGTTGGCGCCGGCCTCTTTGGCCACCTCAACGGTCCGGTCGGTGGATTTGTCGTCTATAACGATGACCTCGCCGACTCCTTTGGACTGCCGGGCCAGCGCCACGACCGGTCCGATGGTCTTTTCCTCGTTGAGCGTCGGGATAATTACTGAAATCATATTTGTATCCGAACGCATCATAATCAACTCCGGCGTAATATTAACCCCTTCGCCGCCTAATAACATATTGCAACTCCCTTTAACCCATCAACGCCTTGAAAAAGGCATAGGCGAAAACCAACATAATGATAAACACGAAAACAAATATTATCTTTACGACCGGGTGCATCTTCTGGTTGTTTTTATTGTCTGCCATATTTACGCCGCTCCTTTCTTGATACGAAGAAGTAAACTGATTTAGCGGATTAATCGGATAAGTATATTTTAACTGCCACCTACTAAATCAGACGCGGCGGGCCTGCCCGCCGCCCGTACGGGGGCGTAGGCGGGTCGCGAGGAATGGGCGGGAAACTGGACATGTAAATATAGTACTTGTTGATGTGTGATATATTACCCATATTGGTTGTTTATATCAGATTATTTAGCCGTGTCAAGCAAATCAGGAACGATTTATTTGTTATATATCTTAAAGACAATCAGGCAGTTCTTGCCGCCAAAGGCGTCACCGCCGCTCAGCACGCCGCCCGAGTATGTCTCTAATTTGACAAACCCGTTGCCGACTGTAGCCAGATGGTCAAGCGTGCCTAACGAGCAAGGGACCTGGACCCATTCGCCAGCGGCCCAATTAATATATGACGTGACCGTCTGCGTGCCGCTCTTGACATCGTCCAATACGATTGCCGGGATAACCTTTACATAGGGGTTGCCGACCGGCGTGAACTCGTAAGTGTAGGTGGCCAGCACCGCATCCTGGCCGGACGAGCCGTTCGTGCCGTCTATGCCGGAAGAACCGGCGTCGCCTCTGGGGCCTTCCAAGAAACAGCCGACCAATATTAGAGCGCTTAACCCGACCA
>JACQXL010000250.1 GCA_016208805.1 Planctomycetota bacterium
ACCCTGAGCGTAAGTAGATTCTTCGCTTCGCTCAGAATGACAGTAAGCGAAGGGCTTCGCTCCGTTCAGAATGACAAAAGGGGCATTTCGCAAGAGTTCGGTAACAATCCTTTGTGCCTTTGTGGTGAAGGGGTAGAGTCTTAGGTGGCTTTGTTGCATGTTGTGACACGCGGGATGCGGGACAGATCAGCTATCTGTTCAGAATACAACCGGTTTATCTTCTGGTTGAGCAGGATGCGGTTCTGCCTGATGTCCTGCTCCGGCACATTGACAAAGACCTTCTCAAAGAAGATGTGAGCCGGTCTGGCAAACACTTGGTGATACATCCGTGATGCCTCTTCATACTGTTCCTTATTGATTAAGTCTTGTATTTTATCCTTATTCTGTTTATAGGCATTCCAGAGTTCTTTTTCTTCTGGTGCCGTGAGTAAGGCCTCGTTGACTTCGCCTTCAATCTTTACACCTTTGCCGATATTATAGGTTCGTTCCACCACCTCCAACAGTTCGTCCCAGAGCGGGTCACGGGAGAGTTTTGATAACGTCTCAATTCTTAACTTAGATTGGTATATATTTTCAAGCCCTGTATCAAGGACAGCATCAATAAGTTCCTTGGGGTATCCGGCCTCAAGATAGATTTGAGTTAAACGCTCTGAAACAAATACGGTAATATAATATCCAAATGTTTGACCGGATGGCAAGTTTGGTAGAAGTAATTTTATTGCCTGATTATGAATAGGTTTAAGGGATAAATTGCGAAGCCCGTGGTTTAGAATTATATCAACAATCGCACGTCCTTGCCGGCGAAGTCCATAAGGGTCGCTGGAACCTGTTGGTTTCAGGTCAATAGCAAATGCGGCGATTAGATTATCAAACTTCTCAGCCAGGGACAGGCAGATGCCGGCCGGTGTTTGGGGCAGGGTATCGCCGGCAAACCTGGGCTGATAGTGTTCTTTAATTGCTATGGCAGTATCTGGCTCACTATTCTTTAGGTATTCATAACCCATTATGCCCTGCAAATCCGGGAATTCGCCGACCATCCCGGTCAGCAGGTCGGCCTTGCATAATCGGGCGGCCTGCCTAATAGTATTGACGGCATTTTTATAATTGCAGACCTCGGCGATAAAGACCGCCAGTTCCTCAAGCCGTTTGGTCTTCTCGGCCATGGTGCCTAATTTGCCTAGGAAGGCAATCGTATCCAGCCGTTTGGCATACTCTAATAACGGCGTCTTCCGGTCCTGTTCCCAGAAAAACAGGGCATCCGAAAGCCGCGCCCGGATGACCCGTTCGTTGCCTTCCTTAATTTCCTTGGTGGCCGGCATATTGGCAACTACGATAAAGCGGTTTTGGAGTTTGCCATCTTTATCCTTCACCGGGAAATATCTCTGGTGCGACTTCATTGCCGATTCTATCACCGGTGTGGGCAGTTTCAGATAGGATTCGTCAAACCCGCATTCCAGTATTACCGGCCATTCCACCAGATTTGTTACCTCTTCCAGCAGTTCCGGCTCGTTAATGTGATATTCGTTAAGAGCATTTTCTATAACCTGTCGCCGCTCGTTCTGGTCAACTATCACCTTTGCCTTCTTGAGGGCGGCTTTATATTTAGTGAAATCTGCTGATTTGATAGTAATCTCTTTAGGCGATAAGAACGTATGCCCTAAAGTTTTACTGCCCGATGAGACGCCGCTGATATTTATCTTTATACTTGGGCTGTTAGACCGAAGGGAGTTACAGCCCAGTATAGTGGGCCGCAACTTCACGGGAGTTTGCGGATAAGTTCGGCAACTGCTTCGGATAGTATCTGCTCCGTCTTTTCGCCCTTTATCAATGTAGTGGCATAGCAGACTTTACCCTTTGGACCATCCTTAATCTTTATATCCGCAGGTTTGAGGTTAAACTTCCTGGCAAAGCCCTCATAGGCCGGTGTGGGTTTATTGTCTTTATCAAATGCGACTGAGACCGGCGGGCCGGTAATTTCCTTGGTTACATCCGGCTGGACATCTGGCAGACCTGTAACAAAGAACACCAATCGTCTGGGTGTGTAATATGTTTTTATATTGGTTGATTTCAGACGGTTTTCGGACAGATGTTCTTGCAGGAAGATTTGGCCCTGTTCCACGGCCGGTTTGATATACCCGGCCGGGATTTCTTCAGTGCCCAGTTCTAACAGGAAATCAACCATAACCGCCCCGCCATAAGGGCGGGACTCCGTTCACACTACGTAGATTAACACAGATGAACACGGCAGGCAATAAAATCTTGCCTTCCATCTCCTGGTGGATTATAATCAGGGTGTCCAAAAAGCCCCTTTTGTCATTCTGAACGGAGCGAAGCGGAGTGAAGAATCTCAAGTTTTATGCGGTTTTGAGGGGATGAGATTCTTCGGCTAACGCCTCAGAATGACACTTTTTGGACACCCTGTAATAAAATGATGAGGTGGATATTTAGTATTCTCTGCGTTCTCTGCAGCCTGCCCGTATGGGTCTCTGCGGTGAGTCATTTATCAGCATCCGAACAGACTCTCCAACTCATCCCCCAACCCCGCCAGATTACATCCAATGACACAGTTTGCGTCCTGAACGAGGACTGGTCTATTCTGGTAGAAAGCACGGCCACCGAGACCGAGCGCCTGGTCGCCGACCTGATTGCCGGTGACCTGTTGGATATGTGGGGACTGAAAGTCAATATCCAGATATCAGATGCGGCAATGACCAACCGCCGGAAGGCCATCGTGCTGGGTGTGCCGTCACGGGACAAGCAGTTCCAGCAACGATGTGTCCGCAAAGGCATTGTTATTAATGAGCGGTTCCCGGCCCAGGGTTATATTCTCTCGGTTGAACCGGACGAAATTGTCCTTCTGGCCGCCGACTCAGCCGGCGTCTTATACGCCGCCCAGACACTCCGGCAGTTAATCCGCAAGGAAGATAATCAGGTTCTTGTGCCGGGCGTGAGCATCACCGATTCTCCGATTTATCCTGTCCGCGGCGTGCAGATAGATTTTAGCAGTGGGGCCAGTCCGACTGTTGATTATCTTAAACGGTTTATTAATAACCTGTCTTTCTACAAACTTAATCTGTTGATGCTTTCAACACCAGATAATTTCAGCGAAGATGATATCAAGGAATTATCTAAATACGCCGGACCGTATCAGGTGGAACTGGTTTATCATACCAAATTATCCGCCGTAGATATTCTGGATAACTACGACAAATTGGAACGGCTCTATGACAAATGGGTTCCGCTATATAATTCCAGATATATCGCGGTGACACTTCAAGGAGATTTATCAGAGAAATCACTGGATAGATTATTTTATTTGCTCCGGCCCCACCTCAAGGAGATTATTCTGCAGAGTGATGACTTTATTAAGTATCAAGGGATTCTTGATAAACTGCCTAAGACAACAATAATTGTCAATAGAGGTGACAAAGAATTCCAGAAGTCGCAGAATAATTATCAGGGTCGGATTGCCGCTTTTTCTAAGGCAGGGTTACGTCAGTTCATCTGTCCCTCGGCCTTTGCCGAGGACCAGATTTTTCCCATAATGGACTATGCGTTCAATGATATCCAGTTGTTGAGCAGAGAAGGATTCCGTGAATGGGAGCGGTTCAGGGGTCAGTCCTTCCAGCCGGTTAGCGGTCTGATACTCCATCTCGGTCAGATAGATTTCATAGAGATGACCTGGCCGCTTATCTCTTATGCGGCGGATTATGGCTGGTACCCGGATAGGTCGGAAGAAGAAGTTTCTACAAAACGGAGAAAGCCATACCTATATTTTGATTTTTATGAAGGTTTGTTTCATCAGACCTTTTTTGGTGGTGGAAATGACTTAAGTATTATTTATTCTTTTGCCATCTATAATAAAGTGCTGGGCTTCTCGTCTGATATGAAAACCATTCTATACGAAGACCCGTTTACCAGCCGGGTGCATCTTGCTGTGCCGGATTTCTTTTACTGGTTGAATGGGATAAGGAAGACAATGAAACTGAACTCTTGCGAAATGGGAAATAAACCACCCAAAAAGTGTCATTCTGAGTCCCGACACGGAGTGTCGGGGCGAAGAATCTCGTCCCAAACCCTCATAAAATGCAGATTCTTCACTCCGCTTCGCTCCGTTCAGAATGACAGAGGGAGCGTTTCGCAAGAGTTCAGAATGAAAGAAGAAGTGTCTACAGGTATTGGATATCTTCGCAAGGAGGCAAAGCGTAATAAAGAGGCGCTTGATATATATGACTATGTTTCCGAACAATGGCATTTACTGGCACGCAAGTTCTTGTTAGCCGATGAAATAGCGTCTTTATATCGTCAGGTCTATCTAACACGGCCTTATGAGCCGGACAGTGTCCTGTCCGACCTGAACCTGATTAACGGCTGGCTTGTCTCCGGGTATTATGAGGTGGAATTACTTCAGGCAAAATACGAGAGACTTGTTAAGCAAAGGTTTAAGACAACGTCTGAATCAGAGATTAAATGCTTCAGTGCGCTCAAACAGGTTTATCGCGATAAGATTAACCGGATAAATAAGGTGATAGTCGCATTTGTCAACACCGGTAAACTGGCCGCACCTGAAGAACTGGATTTTGATATCAAGGGTTTGCCAGAACGGCTGGTTAAACCGTCCCTGATGCCGCCCGGCCCGGCGCTGGATAAAAAGCCGACCTGGTGGGAGAGCGAGGCCTCCCGTAGGGATAAAGAATGGAATTATCGGCTATTACTCAAACTGGAAAACAAGGTCAACCGCTTCCCGCTCACTTTACCCGATGGCCGGAAATTCGGTCTGCCCGTGGAGGTTAACCTAAACTTTACCGAGTTGCTTAATGAGATTCGTGTAACAGGGGAGTTTGACTGGAATTCCGTTCGGGTGATAGAGTATAATGCTGACGGCATCCCGGTCGCCGAAATCCCATACCAAATGGACAAACGTTCCTATTATGATGCTAAATATAATGCCGATGTCAATCTGGTCTGGTTCATAAACGATACCTTGTTGGCTGATACAATTAAGTATTTCTATGTCTATTTTGATACATTGGAGCATAACCCTAAACCTAAACCGAAATACCGTTCAAGCGACTTGACCGCTTGGCCGGACCGGGACAACAATTATTGGTTCAAGAATGACCGGATGAAAGTATGCATTTCTTCGGCAAATGCGACTATCACCAACTGGGTCGTGCGTAATATCAGCGCCAGCATATTTACTAAATTGGATATATTAGAAGAGAAATCCGGGAACAGGTTTTTTATAACCCCTGTTCGTTTCAGCGGTGAGTTTAATATTAAGCCGGACTCAAACGGTCATTTAATGGTGCGGTTCAATGCGGTTTCAGATGGCGGGTTTACCCAAAGGTTTACTTTCTATCATCATCTGCCGGTATGCGAGATTTTTATTAATGCCGGACTTAAACGTTATCATAATTCAATTCCCGGTTTCTTAGGCCAGAACTTCAATTATCTGTTATCCAATTATCAAAATGGGAATCTTTTAGAAGGCAATGTGATTGGCACCGACACTAATTGGGTTGCACTGACCAAAAAGGATGGGCTGACCGTGGCCTGGCTTACGCCGGATAACAGAGTTAATCATTATGTTGACAAGGGGTATATCGGCGCAACGTCGGATAAAGAAGCAATTAGTCATTTTATTATCTATGCTGACCGCCTGCCCGAACTGACGGCCGGTCAGGCGGGGCTGAAAGGCGATGCCTTCCATACCCTCAACCAACTCCAGTCCCTGTTTACGCTGACAGACGCACCGCAGATTAGCCGCAGCCCTGCGGAAACCAAACCGTAGTTCATCCATTCATCTTAATCCTGAACTCTTGCGAAATGCCCCTTTTGTCATTCTGAACGGAGCGCAGCGGAGTGAAGAATCTGCGTTCTATGAGGGTTTGGGACGAGATTCTTCGTCCCGACACTCCGTGTCGGGACTCAGAATGACCATGCCATGCCGCATGGCGTGGCACTTTTTGGGTGGTTTATTTCCCATTTCGCAAGAGTTCAGTTATTATGGACTTTATAGCCGAAGGTAAAACTGGCCCGGGAGGTTTCTACAATATAGGTATCAACAATTATGGTATCACCGTATCTGGATGGCGCATGGTAAACCACATCAGCCGTGACCACGGTAAACACTATTCCTGACTTGGTCAGTTCGGACGGGTCAAGCCCGCGCTGGCGCATATACTCGGTCCGGCCGTATTCAAAGTATTTCAGGTAATTGGCGTAATAGACCACGCCCCCGCAGTCGGTATCGGCATAGTAAATATTTATTTCCATTATTCTGATTATTATATATAATGTAAGCAGCGGAGCAACTAAATAATGAAAAAGAGTTATCTTATCATCTGGGTTTTGTTAATCGGGCTGACCGGCATCATCACCTTAATCGCAACCAGGAAACTGCCGGATACGCCAAGGCAAGCATCTAAAAGCACAGAAAATAAACCAAAACCGGAAGCCAGCGCTGAATTCAGCCAGCGGGTTGCTGACCTGCAAAAGGACTGGACGAACTTGAATCTGATGCTGAACTCGCTAACCGTTCAGGTGCCGGCTAAGACCGCCCCGCCTCAACAAACTGAAACACCGCCCAGGTCAGACGACCCGTTTGCCGAGCTCAAAAAACGGCGGGCGGAATTAGACAACCAGCAGGGAAATCAGAGCAACAATACACCGCCTGTAAATCCGCCCACGGAATCAGAGCAACGCGAAAAGCAGCAGAAATTCCGCCAGTGGCTGATAGAAACTACGGCTAAACGGCTCAATCTGGCCGACTACCAACAGGTGGAATTTATTAAGATTTTCGCCGAGCGTAACCAGAAACTATCCGAAACTATCGGCAGGTTCCGCGGCGGCCAGATGACCTACGACCAGGTCAGCCCCGAGGTGGATAAAATCCGGGCCGAGACCGATGAAAAACTCAAAGCCACACTATCAGCCCAGCAATACGAAGAGTATAAAAGGATGGAAGGCAATAAGATGATGGGCGGGCGGATATTGAAAGGCGACGAGTAAAATCTGTGTAATCTGTGGCTTATGATAGAATTTATTGATGTTCACAAGACCCTGGGCGGCAAGAAGGTGCTGGACGGCCTGGACCTGAAGATAGAGCGCGGCGAGGCCTTCGCCATCATCGGCCGGAGCGGCTGCGGCAAAAGCGTCACGCTCAAGCATATGGTCGGGTTGATGGCGCCGGAATCCGGCCGGGTAATCGTTGACGGCGCCGAGGTCACGGCCCTGGAAGACAGCGCCCTTGAGCCCGTGCGCAAGAAATTCGGATTCCTATTCCAGAACAGCGCCCTGCTTAATTCGCTCTCGGTCGGCGAGAACGTCGGCCTGCCTCTGCGCGAACATAAGGAGATGGCCGAACCGGATATCAGGAAACGGGTGGCTGAGGTGCTGGAACTATTAGGCCTGCGCCAGTTGGAAGAGGTGATGCCGGCCGACCTGAGCGGCGGGATGCGCAAACGGGTCGCACTGGCCCGGGCCATCATCCGGAAACCGGAAATCATCCTTTACGACGAACCGACTACCGGCCTTGACCCGATTATGGCCAATGTGATTAACAACCTGATTGCCGAGATGCATCATAAACTAAAAGTTACATCTATTGTGGTAACGCACGATATGAACAGCGTCTTTATGGTGGCTGAACGGATTGCCCTGCTCTATCAGGGCAAGATAGCCCGGATGGGCACGGTGGACTATTTCAAGAACAGTGACGACAAGATTGTCAGGCAATTCGTTACCGGCGCGCCCGAAGGCCCGATGAGTTAATTATTCTTGACTTATGACCTAATCAAAGTAAACTAATTTACTGAACTCTTGCGAAATGCCCCTTTTGTCATTCTGAACGGAGTCCCGCAGAATTGCGGGACGGAGTGAAGAATCTCCGTTTTATGCGGGTTTGGGACGAGATTCTTCGTCCCGACACTCCGTGTCGGGACTCAGAATGACCATGCCATGCCGCATGGCGTGGCACTTTTTGGGTGGTTTATTTCCCATTTCGCAAGAGTTCAGAATTTAGCGGAAACAGTGGACACTAAATGTCATTCTGAGCGCAAGCGAAAAATCTCTAATCATTAGTAGTAGACCCTTCGCCCTGCTCAGGGTGACCGCTACGGCGGTCATCTGCTTAATCCGCTTACTAAAATAATGACTAAAAATATCAAAAATATCAAACGTGAACTCCAAATCGGCGTGATGTTCCTGGTGGCCATCGTATTCCTGATTTTTGTCAGCATCATACTCACGCGCTGGAGTCCATTTGCCACCCCCCAACGTATTAAGGTGATTTTTCCGTCCGTGGTCGGCCTGAAAGAAGGCGATGTCGTCCGGGTTTCCGGCGTCCAGATGGGTAAAGCACTTAAAATCAAGTATCTGGAAGATACCCGCGTCAAGGTGGTCCTCCAGATGGAAGAGCCGATTACCCTCTGGTCCGACTACGAAATCGGGGTGGCCGAATCCAGTATGTTAGGCGGCTATTTCATTGATATTAAACCAGGCACACCTGGTAATCCGGCAATGAACCTAAAAGAGCCTCTCAAAGGTGTAATTATAATACCCGGCCTTTCTGAACTTGGTGCGTTCATCAAAGATAATCAGGATGAAGTCAAGACATTTATGGAAAAAGGGATGAAAATCATCACCGACATCGGCGAGGGCAAAGGCACGGTCGGCAAATTCTTCAAGGACGACGACCTCTACATCAACCTGAAAGACTCCACCGACTCATTAAAGAAACTGCTCAAGGATATTGAAGACGGCAAGGGCTCGCTGGCCAAACTGCTTAAGGATGACACGGTCTATGAAGACCTGAAGGAATCAGCCGAATCGCTCAAGAAAACGATGAAACAGATAGAATCCGGCAAGGGACCGCTGGGCAAGATTATCTACGACGAGAAACTGGCCGAACAGATTAGCACGGCCGGCGATTCGGTCAACAAGGTCCTCGAACCGGTGATTAAGACCAAGGTCATCGCGGGCGCCGAGTCCAAATACTTTATTGACTCCAAGGAATTTATCTCCAAGTTCTATGTCCGGATAGAGCCGCGCGAGAGCCGCTATTTCCTGTTCGGCGGCTCCGTGATGACCCTGGACCGGGACGGCATCATCAACTACGAGAATAAACCCAAAAACAAAGACCAGTCCTTCCTGAAGGTGGACCTGCTGGTGGCCTATAAGTTCTTTGATAACCGGCTGACCTTCAGGGGCGGGTTGCTGGAAGGCAAATTCGGCGGCGGATTTGATTACGAATTCCCGATGACCGGCGCCCTGTTTACCGGCATCGTGTTGAGCGCCGAGGCCCGCGAGACGTATCGCGACAACAACATAGACGAAAACCTGCGCGCCACCCTGGGCCGGGCGTTTGCCACGGTCAAACTGGGAAATCACTTC